>JBDKJZ010000103.1:0-12565 GCA_039796375.1 Pseudomonadota bacterium | reverse complement strand
GCGGATCATTCCGCGACTATCGCACGGGGGCATTCCGGCCGCACGCCCCCTCGGTGACCGCATCGCCGTTCTTGTGACATTGAGGGTGATCTTGGCGGAGAGCCGTGTAGGATTCGTCGCGTGAGCGCGGCGGCGGACTCCCCAGAAGTATTGGAGCGGTTCCACGGGAATCTCGAGCTCGTGGACATCATCGCTCGGCAGCTGACCCGAAAAATGGGCCGTCGCGCGGAGTTCGACGAGCTGAGGAGTCTCGGTCAGGAGGGACTCTTGGCGGCGGCGCGGCGCTTCGACCCCGAGTTCGGCGTGGCGTTTCGCTCCTTCGCAAGCTACCGGGTGCGCGGTGCGATGATCGACGGCGTGCGAAAGTCGGCCCAGTTGCCGCGGCGCGTGCACGAAAAGCTCCGCTGCTTCGAGGCTGCGGTTCAGTATGCGGAAGGGGTCGCTCTGGATCAGCTGGGGGCGTCGCCTCCCGGCGAAAGCCGCTCAGATGCCAGGCGTCTGCTCGACGAGCACTTGGCCAACATGGCGACTGCAATCGCCGTCGGTCTCATCTCTGAGACGGCGATAGGGGACGATGGTGAACGCACGAACGTCGCTGGCGGCGAGTCTCCGGAGCACGCGGCCGAGACGGCCCAGCTGCTCCAGTTGCTCCGGGCCGAAGTAGCGGAGCTCCCGGCGGAAGAACAGGAGCTGGTTCGGCGACACTATTTCGAGGGGGAACGCTTCGATCACGTCGCCGCTGAGCTCGGCCTGAGCAAGTCCTGGGCGAGTCGGCTGCACACTCGGGCTGTCGCTCGCCTCACCAAGCGACTGAAGCAACAAGTCTAGAAACCGCAAAACTGTGCGGAGCGCCGGTCGAGGGGCGCGAATGGACTCGTTGCCTCGCCTTCCCCCTGCCGCCGCTGTGCCGGCCACCCCCGTCACTCCCTCCTCCTCAGAGGTCTCGCGCCAAAGCGACGGGGGTTTCAGGCAAGTGCTGGAGCGACTCGCCCAGCACATTGACGAGGGCGAACAGCTCGTCCGCCAAGCTACGGGCCCCGCTGCAGACGGGGCGGATCGCCTGATCGCGTTGCAGGCTGGCATCTATCGGTACACTGAGGTGGTCGATCTGACGGCGAAGCTGGTCGATCGGGGCACCAATTCCATCAAAACCACGCTGCAGAGCCAATAGCGCCTTCAGCGCCCGAAACTTTCGAAGGATTGCCTTTGCCTTTTTCCGCGACCGGCGCGACGTTCAGCCCTTATGGCTGAGCGCGTTCTGGTGGCGATGAGCGGGGGGGTCGACTCCTCGGTCGCCGCGGCGCGTCTGATTGAACAGGGGTTCGACGTGGTCGGCGTCACCCTTCACTTGTGGGACTACCCAGATGACGGCGATGCGAAGAGCCGGTGCTGCGCGCCTGAAGACATTCATGATGCGCAGCGAGTCTGCGATTTGCTCGGTGTTCCTCATTTTGCGTTCGATCGACGCGAGTTATTTCAACAAGAAGTAGTGAAACCCTTCGTCGACGACTATCTGCAGGGCACAACGCCAAGCCCGTGTGTGCGTTGCAATCGGAGCGTCAAGGTGCGCGAACTAGTGGCGATCGCCGCGCGGCTCCAAGCGACCAGCGTGGCCACCGGCCACTATGCGAGGGTCGACCTAACGGGCCCCGTGCCGAAGCTGCTTCGCGGTAAAGACAGGAACAAAGACCAAAGCTACTTCTTGCACATGCTGGATTCAAAGACGCTGGGGCGGATGCGCTTCCCCCTGGGTGAGGCGACCAAGACTGAAGTCCGCGAGCAAGCGGTTCGGCTCAAGCTTCCCGGGGCGACGAAGGGGGAGAGCCAAGAGCTCTGTTTCGTTCCCACGGGTAGATATGATGCCTTCGTTGACGAGCGGGCTTCGGGACGCGCGAAGTCCGGGGCCATCTTGGACTTTGACGGAAAAGAGATCGGGCGCCACGAAGGAATCCACCGCTACACGGTGGGGCAGCGCAAGAACCTCGGGGTTGCGCTGGGGCAGCGCGCTTACGTGGTCGGCGTCGACGCTGAGCGTGGAGAAGTGCAGCTGGGGAGCAAGGAAGAGCTCCTCGCACGCGGCGCGGTGCTCGGCGAGTTTTCACTAGCAGAAGATTTGCGACTGCCGCTGCGTTGCGACGTCGGGGTGCGCTACCGCGGACAAGGGTTTGCGGCGCTGGTTGAGCCCAGTGAAGCGGGCGCGCGGGTTCTGTTCGACGCCCCGGTGTCGGCTGTGGTGCCGGGCCAGGTCGCTGTGCTCTATGACGGGGAACGTGTGCTCGGTGGCGGTGTGATCCGCCGGGCGCTTGCCGCGCATGACGAAGGGTCCGCTCTGCGCCGCCACCTGGACGTGGTGAGTTGACTCATGCGTTCGCCCGTGGACGCTGCGTTCCGTGACCAAGCTGCCCGCTATCGGCTGCACCTGTTCTGTGAAGAGTGCGCCTACTTCGAACCGGAAACCCGCGCCTGTTCCGAGGGGTATCCCAACGCTGAACACCGCCGTGTGGATCTCGCGCTCGTGGGCGAAGTGGTGTTTTGCAAGAGTTTCGAGGCCCTTTAGTGCGGTCTCACCCGCCGAGTTTGCGGACCCTCGTCCGGCGCACCCTCTCTGAAGAGTGTGGGATCGAGCGGGGCGCGTCCGTGTTGCTTGCGGTCAGCGGGGGTGGCGACTCGATGGCACTCTTGCACGTCGCTTCGCAGCTCCGATCGCTCGGGATCCGCTGGGTGGCGGCTGGCGTGGATCACGGACTGCGCGCCGCGGCGAGCGCCGAGCTCGATCAAGCGCAGGCGTTCGCAGCTCAGCTCGGCATGGAGTTCGAGCGCTGCGAGATCAAGGTACGGCCTGGGGGTAACCTGCAGGCGCGAGCCCGCGACGAGCGCTACGCGGCGCTCAGCGCGATCGCGCTTCGACGAAATCTGGACTTTGTGGCAACCGCTCACCACGCGGACGACCGGGCCGAGACCGTGGTTATGCGCCTCTTGTCGGGCGCATCGCCCTCGGGCCTCGCCGTGTTGCCTCCGCGGGACGGCTATCGTATTCGTCCGATGATCTTTGCGCTCAAGGCGGACGTCCTCAGGCACCTTGAGCGGCATCAGGTTCCGTTCGCGAACGACCCGTCCAATCACGACCCCCGGTTTCTCCGGGCGCGGGTCCGTTCCGAGGTGATGCCATTGCTGAAGGCGCTATCGCCTGCAGTGGTCACCCACCTCTCGGCGCTCGCCGCTGAGGTGAGCCGCACGTCCTCGCCCGGACCGGACGCGCAACTGCCTGAGATTATTGATGAGGGCGGCCAGGTCGTGCGGCTTGGCCGGGCGCAGCGTGAACAACTTTTGCGCGCGCTGCGTTACCGGCAGCTTGAAACACGAGTACTCCTCTCCGCGGACCGAGCGATCGTGCTGGACCCGCAAACTGGCCAGCCGAGGCTTTTGTCGTTGGATCCGCGGCGGCCCCCACCGTCATCGAACCGCCACTCCAGCAAATCCTCCTCCGGGGATGCCAAAAAGCGCCAAAGTGGTTAACTCACACGTATATTGCGTCGTTCTCGGCCGACTTGGCCGACTCTTTGATCTATCTCCGAGGGTTTACTCGTGAAGCAGCCTCATAAAACGCTCCTCCTTTGGGTTGTCCTAATCGCCGCTTTCCTAGCGATTTGGCAGTTCCTCAGAAATGACGAACCGGGTCGCAAGGCCATGGCTTTCAGCGAGTTCATCTCGCATGTCGAAGCCTCGAAGGACGCCAAGCATGTGGAGTCGGTGGAGATTCAAGACCGCGAGTACAAGTTTGAGATGGTCACGGGCAGCACCAGACCAGGCGAGTCAGGCGTCACCGTTGGCCCAGCTGAAAGCGATCAGGTCGCCGAAATCCTTCTGAAGAACAAGGTCAAGGTCAAGTACATCAACGACGAGGGCAATCCGTACCTCGCGAGCACGCTGGCCTTCCTCTTGCCGATGGTGATCTTGATGGTCGTGTTCTACCTGTTCATGCGCCAGCTCCAAGCAGGTGGCGGCAAAGCCATGAGCTTCGGGAAGAGCAAAGCGCGCATGCTGAACGAGTCCCAAAACAAGGTGACTTTCGCGGACGTCGCCGGAGCAGATGAAGCCAAGGACGAGGTGGAGGAGATCATCGCGTTCCTTCAAGACCCAAAGAAGTTTCAGCGGCTAGGTGGGCGTATTCCGAAGGGCGTACTCATGGTGGGTCCTCCGGGCACGGGCAAGACGTTGCTCGCGCGAGCAATCGCCGGTGAGGCGGGCGTACCGTTCTTCAGCATTTCGGGTTCAGACTTCGTCGAGATGTTCGTCGGTGTGGGTGCCAGTCGCGTGCGCGACCTTTTTGAACAGGGCAAGAAGCACGCGCCCTGCATCATCTTCATTGACGAAATCGACGCCGTGGGGCGTCACCGAGGCGCAGGCCTGGGCGGCGGGCACGATGAGCGTGAGCAAACCCTGAACCAGTTGCTCGTCGAGATGGACGGTTTCGAACACAACGAAGGCGTGATCATCGTCGCGGCAACCAACCGCCCCGACGTGCTCGACCCGGCAATTCTGCGTCCCGGTCGCTTTGACCGGCGCATCACCGTCGCGCGCCCTGATATCCGTGGTCGCGAAGGGATCCTCGCGGTGCATACCCGCAAGGTGCCGCTCGGCAAGGACGTCGATCTCAGGTTGATCGCCGCGGGTACCCCCGGGTTCGTCGGCGCGGATCTTGAAAACCTGGTCAACGAAGCTGCGCTGCTTGCCGCGCGCCAGGACAAGGATGAAGTCGTCATGTCCGACTTCGAGCTCGCCAAAGACAAGGTGCTGATGGGGCCGGAGCGCCGCAGCATGGTGATGAGCGAAGATGAACGCCGAATCAGCGCTTGGCATGAGGCGGGACACACGGTCGTGGGCAAGTTAGTCGAGGGTAACGACTCCGTTCACAAGGTCTCGATCATCCCCCGCGGCGCAGCCCTCGGTGTGACCCAGTTTCTGCCGGTGGAAGATCGCCACACAGTTAACCGCAAGCAATTGCTCGCTCGGATTTCAATGGCGATGGGTGGGCGCGTCGCTGAAGAGGTCGCGTTCGGGTCGATCACGAGCGGCGCTTCCGACGACATCAAGCGGGCAACTCGCATGGCACGTGCGATGGTCTGCGAGCTGGGCATGAGCGACAAAATGGGTCCTATCGCGTACAACGATGGAGAACAAAACGTGTTCCTCGGGCGTGAGATGACCTCGCGTGGCGACGGTGTCAGCGAAGAGACCGCCCGTGACATTGACCGCGAGGTCCGTCGCATAGTGGAAGAGCAGCTCGAAATCGCCCGGAAGACCATCCGCGAAAACCGAGACAAGCTCGATCGCGTCGCGGAGGCCCTCTTGGTGCGTGAGACCATCGACAGCGAAGAAATCAACGCCGCCATGGACGGACGTGAGTTGCCCCCGCGTGAGAAGGTGGTGATCCCGAGCTACGCCGACAAGCGAAACGATCCCAAAGAAAAGAAGCGCGCCGCCAGCATCTTTGGCGCACCGAAACCCGCAGCCTCCAGCTGAGCGGGCCAGCGCTGCAAACCAAGCTCCCTCGATCAAGTTTTTGGGGGAGCTTGGCTTTTTTTGGCCGCGCTACCGGGTGCGCGCTTGCACCAGCTCGCGAGCGCGTGTCAGCAAACGTTCGCGCTCATTCAGCTCAGGGGTCTCGGTGACCTCGTCGAGCAGCTGTGCCAGGGTGTCTCCGATGATGGGCCCCGGCGCGAGCCCCACAGCCTGTATCAGGTCATGGCCGCTGATCGCCAAATCTCGCACGCTGACCGCGGCTCCGGCGGCGACCAGAGCCTCCACTCGCGCTTTGAGTTGGTCGATGCGGGCGACATCCTGAGCCGGTTCTTTATTGGGGCCCTTGCCGAGTGCATCGGCGCGGCCCAGCGAGTACAGGTCTTCAGCCAACTCTGGTGTGACGCGGCGCAGCCATCTGCGCACCGCGGCGTCTGACCAATCCTCGTCGTAACAAATCAAATGGTGACGGACCAAACCAACGATGTGGTCTCGTTCTACATTCGAGAACTTCAGTCGCTCAAGCATCGGCTTGGCCATGTCGGCGCCGATACGTTCGTGGTTGTAGAAAGTGTAATCGCGGGTCTTATCGTTGAACTCGCGCGATCGCGGTTTGCCGACGTCGTGCAGCAGACCCGCCATTCGAAGGACAGGAGACGCCGGGCACGCGTCCAGGCACGCCAAGCTGTGTCCCCAAACATCATAGGAATGGAAACGATTCTGCTCACACCCGACGGACTCCATCAGCTCAGGCGCAGTGATGGTCAAGAGCCCTTCGTTCTTCATCACTTCGAAGGCGCGGCTTGGGGTTCGAGCTCGCATGACTTTCAGCCACTCTTCTCGCACCCGCTCGGCGCTGACTTTGCGGAAGCTGTCGAGCGAGGGCGAGATCGCGGCCCGTGTTCGTTCTTCGAGCTCAAACTCCAACGTCGCGACGAAGCGTGCCGCTCGTAGTACTCGCAGACCGTCCTCGGCAAATCGTTCACGCGCGTCACCGACCGCTCGAAGTCGCTTTCCGCGCAAGTCGTCCAGACCGCCGAACGGATCAATCAGCTGCCCGCGGACGAGATCGTAGGCGACCGCGTTGACGGTGAAGTCGCGCCTCGCCAGGTCGGCGGCGATGTCATCCACGAAGTTTACTGTGTCCGGGCGGCGACCATCAGTGTACTCAGCCTCCGCGCGGAGCGTTGTGACCTCATACGGCTCTCCTGAGATGAGTACGGTGACGGTGCCGTGTTGTATGCCTGTCGGGATCACCTTGCGGAACAGCCGGGTGACTTCCTCGGGACGCGCGTCGGTCGCGATGTCCCAATCTCCCGGCACCTTGTTGGGCGCATCCGGGACTAGGCTGCCCATGAGCACGTCCCGCACGCAGCCGCCCACGACCCACCCACGCTTGCCCGCTTCGGTCAGCACGCGACAAATGGTCCGTGCGCCTGACGGAACTGAGCTATCCAGACAGCTGAGATCTATCGCGCTCATGACGGTCTAAGACTTTCGAAGTCGAAGGATAACAGCGGATCCGGCAGACTCGGGAACCTAGGGTTCAAGGCCTGCTCCCACGGGCTCCGCTCGGCTCATTCCCATGGGTTGACGATCTCGTTGCCACCGACCGGTTTCTTCGGCTTCGAACCGGAGGCGGGGGTCGGCGTCGGGGTCGGCTTTGATTCGGTCGGCGCACGCCACTTCGCAGGCCGCTTGGCGCTTTCGAGTTTGATAGCCAGCTTCTCTTCAGAGCCATCAACCACCAACTTTTCCGTGCGGTAACCCTTCTGCTTAACGTGTAGCTCCAGGGTACCACCCTTAGGGACGTCGACGCTCACTGGAGCGGCTCCCAGATCCTTGTCACCGAGAAAAATATGCGCCTCGATCGGGTCTACACCGATCAGCACCTTCGCGACCTCGGGCGGCGGCGGCGGTGGAGGCACCGAAGTGCTCGCGGCTTCAGTGAGCTTGGCAGTGGCGACCCCTGCAGCAGCAGTGACCACGCCGGCTGTTGTTTCCTCTGCAGCTGGCGTAGCAGAGCCTTGTGCCGGCGCTGTTGCTGCTGTTGTTGGCAAGCTCAAAGGGACTTGGGCGGTGCTGCTGGTGCTCTGGGCGAAGAAGATAGCCCCGACGATGAGTAAGGGGGCTCCGATCCCTGCGTAGAGCGCCCAGTTCGTTCTGCGAAGCGGAATACTTTGGGGCGATGCTGCCACGGTCGGCGACATCGGACCCTCCTTGGGGAAGTAGTCCGTTGGGACATGGAAGCCGCCGGAGCGCTCCATCATCTCAGGGACAGCGTGAGGGATCTTATCCTCTTTAAGGAGCATCAAGTCTTCACGTAGAGCCGTCATGCTCTCGTAGCGCTGCTCAGGACGTTTGGACAGGCACTTGAGGATGATGGCTTCTAAGCCGGCGGGTACGGCAGGCCCGGTCTCAGGCAGTAAGTTACGGATCGGAACAGGGGCCTTGTACATGTGCTGCGTCAGGATCCCCATGAAGTTGTCGGCATCAAAGGGCACGCGCCCTGAGGTCAACTCGTAGAGAATAACGCCGAACGAATAGATGTCGCCGCGATGGTCAACGGGCGCACCCGCTGCTTGTTCGGGCGACATATAGTGAGGCGTACCAAAAACGGAGCCTGCCTGTGTCAGCTTGCCGGTTGCGCCGCTCGAGACCTTCGCGATCCCGAAGTCGAGGATCTTCACGAAGTCTTGCTGTTGACCGCGCTTGATTAGGTAGATGTTGTCGGGTTTTAGGTCGCGGTGAACGATCCCCGCGTCGTGGGCTGCGGATAAGCCCGTTGCCAATTGAGTAGCGACGTTGATGATGCGCGGCACCGGCATCGGGCTGCCCTCATTGACTGAGTCGGAGAGCGGCCTTCCCTCCAGGAACTCCATCACGAAGTACGCTGAGCCGTCAGGGAGCTGTCCGAAGTCGCTGATGTCGATGATGTGCTCATTGCCGATCGAAGAAGCCGACTTGGCTTCGATCAAGAAACGCTCGGTGACCTCCTTGTCCCGCGCAAGGTCTGCGCGCAGGATCTTCATCGCGACGGTCTTGTCGATGATCTTGTGGCGACAGCGGTACACCATGCCCATGCCACCTTCGCCGATCAACGCCTCCACCTTGTAGCGGTTGTCGATGGTGCACCCCAGGTAGGGATCGACCTGCCGGGGCGGAGGTGGACGACTGTCGCGACGGTCATCAGTAGTGCCTAAGCTAGGGCCGCTCGACAGAGCCACACCAGTCACCGCATCGACTGAGCTGAGTCGATCGGGTGCCACACTCGCTGGAGTCGCACCCGTGCTGCCATCGCTCAAGTCAGCGCTGACAACTCGCGGGCGGCGGGGCGGACTCACCGACGTGGGTGTCTGGGGCCGTGGGACTACTGACGGAACCGCAGCTAGCTCCTGACTCAGACCGCTGCCCGGCGAAACCGTCGCCATGCGCAAGCCCTCTGCCCCGTCGGCGCGCGCGCTACCAGGGCTGCTCGGCGCTGGCCTCTCGGGCTTCGGAGGCGGATCCCGCCGGAGCTTGTCGTTGTCCTCAGTCATTTTCGCTTTCCGAACGATACGGGTAATTGCACTGGGGCTCTAGTCTTGGTCGGGGCAAGCGGCGACATTTTCAGCTCAAGTCTGGTGTCTACTTCGGAATCTCTCGGGGCGCCCCAACTGGTAGTGACCGGGGTCCCACACTTTCGATCACCGAAACGGGTCAACGTCACTTCTGTTGCCTATCCCCCAGGCGGCGAGTCAGTTTCGCTGCGCCCGCGCGCTGAAATCGGAGGAGTCGGGCAGCTACCTGCCGCATTGGCACCACTTTATTGGGCGGCTAGAAACGCCTCGGTCGCCGAGCTTACATACAAAAGCCTACATTAAGCAACCTGGATGGTCTACCCATTTCGAGGCGACTCGGCCGCAGCCACTCCGATTGGGTGGGGAGAGGCGCCTCCACTCCCGCGTTGTCCCGCCATCTGCTACACGCGTCCCACGATGGGTTTTCCGCTTTCCCTGGCGCTGCGCTACATGGGTTCCAAGAAACGAGCCAGCGTCTCTGTAGGGACGTTGCTTGCAATCCTGGGCGTCGCGCTGGGTACGATGGCACTGGTGACGTCATTGAGCGTCACTGGCGGGTTTAGGGAGCAGTTTCGAGAGAAGGTGCTTGGGGTCAACGCGCACGTTTTGGTGTTGAAGTACGCAAGCGAGTTTCGCGAGTACCGCGAGGTCATGGAGAAGGTCGAAAACGAGCCCGATATTCTCGGCATTTCGCCCTTCGTGATCAACCCCATGATGGTCACTCATGAGGACCATACAGCAACGGGGGTGTTGCTCAAAGGGGTCGATCCTGAGCGCATGTTGAAGGTGCTCGATCTGCCCCGGCACATGACCGAGGGGACCCTTGAGGGGCTGCGCCGACCAGGAGCCAAACCCCCTGAACCCAAGAAATCGCCGTCCACGTACACCTACGACGGTGAGCTTGAACCGGAGGGGGCACTCGATCTTCCGGAGGGGCTTGAGCCCGCTGCTGCCGCGACAGGGGTTTCCGCGGACCGCCTCTTAGACGCAATCGAACTCGCGGTGCGAAGCGCTGAGGAGCATCCGACCAAGGGCGCCCCAGTCGCCAAGGGCCCTCCGCCTACCGCTTCCGAGCAGCGGGACGCCCCCGATGCTTTTGTGGGAGCGATCGAGCCAGAGGGCGGCTTCGGCAGCGCGTTGCCTGAGGAAGACGTCGGACTCGACACGGTGGTCTCCGATCCTTGCAAAGAAGTCGGCTCGACCACGGACTTGCCCGGGATCGTCTTGGGCGGCACTCTCAAGCGAACCCTCGGGGTCGAGCTTGGTGACTGCGTTCAAGTGACCTCGCCAACTATCGGTTACTCCTATTCCCGCGGGCAGCTGCGGCCTCCGGTGGCGAAGCAGTTTCGCGTACAGGGCGTTTTTGAAGCCGGCTTCGATCAGTACGATTCCAAGCTGATGTATGCGGATCTCTACGAAGCGCAGGCGTTCTACGGCGCCGGAGACACCGTCACTGGCGTAGAGATGAGGGTTCGCGACATCGACGCATCCGGTGAGGTGACCCGACGGGTTGATGAGGTGCTGAACAACGGCATCTACCACACGATGGACTGGGAGGAGCTCAACCACGGACTCTTTACCGCGCTGCGCATTCAGCAGATCCTGATGAGCCTTGTCTTGGCGCTGATCATTTTGGTCGCGGCGTTCACCGTGATTGCCACGCTGATCATGATCGTCTTCGACAAGAAGAAAGAGATCGCCGTCCTGAAGGCGATGGGGGCGACCGACCGCACCTTGTTGCTCGCGTTCCTCTACCAGGGCCTAATCATCGGGGTTCTCGGGACCGGGCTCGGCCTGGGGCTTGGGCTAGTGCTCTGCAATTGGGTGCTCGAGTACGGCTTCCCGCTTGATCCCAAGGTCTATTTCATCTCCAAGTTGCCCGTGGTGCTGCGGGGTTCCGACTTCGTACTGACCGGGATTTTCGCGGTGTTAGTGTGCTTGTGCGCATGCGTTTGGCCCGCCCTCCATGCGTCCCGGCTGCGTCCGGCGGAAGCTTTTCGTGAATAATCCACATCCATTCGAAGCGATCGACGGGCTTCAGATCACTCCCGAGGTCGCTGCGGCGCTCACACGGGACGGCATCGCGACGCCTACGCGTGTGCAGCGCGAAGCTATCCCCGCTGTACTGCAGGGTCGCCACGTGGTGCTCCAATCGGGCACCGGCACGGGCAAGACGCTCGCTTACGTGCTGCCCATCTTGCAGCTGCTGGCGCAGAACAGCTCGAAACGCGCGGTGTGTTTTGCCCCATCCACTGAGCTCGCCGCCCAAATCCTGCGCGTCTCCGATCGCTACCGGCAACCAGCGGTGAAGACCGCGTCGCTCGTCGCCGGCGGGAGCCGGCGCTACGCGCAAGCGAAGCTGCAAAAGAGTACCCAGTGGATTGTGGGTACACCTGGTCGCCTTCTGGAGCAATTTGAGCAGCGCAAGCTCAAGGGAGTGACGCTGATGGTCCTGGATGAGGTTGAGCCGGTGCTCGGCAACAAGGACGCGGCTTACCTTCGAGAGATCCTCTCTCGCCCCGAGCCCAAGGTGCAGCTCATCTTCGCAGCGGCGACGTTTGGCTTGCGCGCTCAGGAATGGATCCGCGACTTCATGGGCGAAGACGTCGTGCGTATCCAAGTAGAGGAAGACCCGCTGCGCGAGCAGATCGCCCATCGCGTGGTGCGGGTCCGGGATGAATCCAGGCGGGACTGGCAGCTAGTATCGCTGCTCGGAAGTTTCTCGAAGCAACGGGCGATTGTGTTCGTCAATCAACCCAACCTGCTGCGACACCTCTTTCGAGAGTTGTCGTCGCGTGGCCTCTTTCCGGTCAGCGTTAGCCCAGAGCGGAGTAAGCTGCAAAATCAACAGGCCTTGCAGTCGTTCACCCAGTCCAAAGCGAGGGTCCTGCTGATCACCGATGCCGCTGCGACGGGGCTGGATATCCCCGACGTGCCGTGGGTAGTGCACTATGAGCTCCCTCATTCAGACGCCGCGTATGTGCACCGCGCAGGTCGCACGGGCCGCGCAGGTCGCGCGGGGTGTTCGATAGTGTTCGTCAGCGACGAGCAGCGAGGGCGCGTCGAGAAGCTCGCCGAAGCACTTGAGCTTGAGCCTTTCGCCCTCTGGGACGAGAATCCATAGCTAGGTTCAGGGCGGAGTGGGCGCCAGGGCTCAGGCTCCGTGGGCAGGCATGCGTGCTCTCCGGATCATGCCCATGACTCGCGCGGCGAGCTCAATCGCATGAAAGGGCTTGGTGATGTAGTCGTCAGCGCCGCTTTGAAATGCGCGCATCACCGAGTTCGAGGACGAGTGTGTGGTCAGAAAGACTACGGGCAAAGCCCTGAGCTTCCTGTCGCGCCGGACGCGCGCACAAAAGTCGAGCCCGCTCATGCCCGGTAGTGTCCACTCAGTCAGGACCAGATCGATCGGCAATAGATGGAGCGTTTCAAACGCGATCTCGGCGCTGCCGACCGTGCTCGCGATGTACCCGCTTGAGCGCAAC
>JBDKJZ010000102.1:0-12572 GCA_039796375.1 Pseudomonadota bacterium | reverse complement strand
CCTCGCCTCCGAGCAAAGCCAAGGAATAGGTCCTTGGCTTTTTGCTTTGTTGGCAAGGGTCTGATTTGAACCGCGGGGTTCGCAGAGCTCACGGTGCCGCCGGTGGATTGTTCCGCCCTCGCCCAACCACCTGTGCCACCAAGTTCACCGCGAAGTGACCGGGGTGGCCGCGGCGTAGCGGTATTTCGTTGCCGCGCCCCGGGAGGCTTGAGATGGTTCGTGCTCGGAGGTCTTCTTTCATGCGCACTACAGCCACCACGACTATCGCTATCTTCTTAACTCTCGGAGCCGCGGCTTGCGGGGGAACCGACGAGAAGCCGCCCTTCTAACCCGTCGAAACGGATATCTTTAAGCCCGAATGGTCTGCTGCTCGAAACTGGAATGAGACGTTGCTCGCCGCGATCCGCAAAGACCTCGCTCGACCGACCGTTCACGCCAGGAATCTGTTCCACAGCTCGACGCTCATGTACGATCTTTGGGCGGTCTACGACGGGGACGCCGACACCTACTTCCTGGGCAACCCCGCAGCTGGCAAGGCCTGCGCACTCTCCAAGAGTGAACGCGAAGTCCTTCAAGGGACCAGCAAGGACCTTGAGCCGCTACGCGCTCGCGCGATCAGCTACGGCATGCACCGACTCCTCACGGAGCGGTTTGAAAAGTCACCCGGCAAAGACGTGTCACTCGAACGCTTTGACTCCCTGATGGCGGACATGGGTTATGACCTCGATCTTGAGTCGCGCGACTTTGCCCGCGGTGATGCACTCGAACGCGCCTCGGCTCTGGGGCTCTACCTGGCAGACTGTGTGGTTGCATACGGGTTGAAGGACGGAGCAAACGAGGCAGCGAATTACGCCAACACTGTGTACATGACCCGCAACGAGCCACTGGAACCCCACATTAGTGGAAGCCCAGGGATGGACGATCCGAACAGCTGGCAGCCGTTGAAGCTTAAGAGCGCGGTCGATCAGGCGGGCAATCCAGTACCCAATCAACCTCCGTTTATTGGAGCTGAGTGGGGCAAGGTTCGGCCCTTCGCGCTTCCGCCGGATGCATTCGACAATTACAAGCGTGACGGGGCGAACTGGGCCGTGTGCCATGATCCCGGCCCCCCCCCCTTCCTGCGCGGAAAAGGCGCGCTGCCTGAGGAATACAAATGGACCCACTCGGTCGTCGCGTATTGGTCGTCTCACCTCGATCCAAGCGACGGAGTCACGCTGGACATCTCGCCCAGAAGCCTCGGGAATACCTCACCTCTCCCCACTGACATTCCATCGTATCGCGCGTTCTACGACGCCTTGGAGGGGGGCGTAAAAGACCGGGGACACAACGCGAACCCCGCGACGGGCAAGCCGTACCCGAAGAACGAGGTGCTGCGCGGCGACTACACGCGGGTGCTCGCTGAGTTCTGGGCAGATGGTCCCCAGTCGGAGACACCCCCTGGGCACTGGTTCACCATCGTGAACGAGGCCGTGAGCGAGCACCCGGAGATGGAGAAGCGCTATCGTGGTGAAGGCCCCGTGATAGATGACTTGGAGTGGGACGTGAAGCTCTACTTCGCCCTCGGCGGCGGCGTCCACGACGCGGCGGTCACCGCCTGGGGCATCAAAGGCTGGTACGACTACGTACGTCCGATCTCTGCGCTGCGCTTCATGGCTTCCCTTGGGCAAAGCAGCGACGAGACTCTGCCTAGCTACGACCCAGAAGGGATCCCGCTGCAAGAAGGTTACGTTGAGCTGATAGAAGAAGGTGATGAACTCGCCGGCGACGACAACGAGCACGTCGGTGAGATCAAGGTTCGCGCTTGGCGGGGTCCCGATCACGTAAAGAACCCCGCAAAAGACTTCGCTGGAGTCGGCTGGATACTCGCTGCCAATTGGATGCCTTATCAGCGTCCGACGTTTGTTAGCCCACCGTTCGCCGGATACATCTCGGGCCACTCGACCTTCTCCCGCACCGCTGCCGAAGTCCTCACGGATTTCACCGGCAGTGCGTTCTTCCCGGGCGGCATGGGTGAGTTCCTCGCAGAGAAGAATAAGTTTCTTGTCTTCGAAGAAGGCCCCAGCGAAGACGTGGTCTTGCAATGGGCAACTTATCGGGACGCGTCCGATCAAACGAGCCTGTCGCGCATCTGGGGCGGCATTCACCCGCCCGCCGATGACATCGTGGGCCGTCGCTTAGGCATCGTGATCGCCGCGGACGCGATGAAACTCGCTGATTCGTACTTCAGTGGGACCGCCCGCTAGACCCCCGCCTCCGGACTCTCTTGCGAGTGCATAGCCCCCAACTGAGAATCGGATGGGCCTCAGCTGCGATCGCGGTCTCCTTAAGCGCCGCGGTGGCAGGCTGCGGTGAGTCGGCGTCCTCCCCTGACACGGACTGGCGGGAGGCGTTCGATGCGCAAGACGACGGCTGGCTACTCTCTACTTGGGGTACCGAGCGAAACAGTCGCTACGCTGTCGGCGGAACGCTTGAGCGTGGAGTCATTCTTCACTTCGACGGGCACGGCTGGCGACACGAAGACATCAGCCGCAACACGCCTCTGCTCAACTGGGTGCACGGGTTTGGTGAGGACAACCTGATCGCGGTCGGAAACAACGGGGCTATCCTGCGTTTCGACGGTACCGAGTGGCGCACTGAAGACAGCCCGACTGGCGAGAACCTCTGGGGCGTGTGGGGCGCAAAGCCCAGTGCGCTCTGGGCGGTGGGTGGGAGTGGTCGTCCGGGCGCCTCACCCACCCTCCTGTTCTTCGACGGGAGTGAGTGGACTGAGCAAGCCCTTCCAAGGTTGAAGCGCGACGACATTTACTCCCTATTCAAGGTTTGGGGGACCTCGAAGGACAACGTCTTCGTGGCGGGTCAAAAAGGAACGTTCTTGCACTACGATGGCAAAGGCTGGAGCCAGGTAGAGCTCGGTGCGACAGATGATCTGATCGCGATCTGGGGGACTGGACCCGACGACGTCGTCGTCGTCGGAGGTCGCGGAACCGGGCTTCTCAGCCACTATGACGGAAAGCGCTGGGCCACTCAGTCACTCTTTGGGTTGCCCGGGATCAACGGCGTCTGGATGCGGACTCCGGGAGTCGCCCATCTCGCCATGGCGGGTGGCACCCTCGCAAAGTGGACGCTTGGCGAGGACCAGCCGGAGCATGAAAGTTTCTCAGACAGTCTCGATTTTCACGGCGTCTTCGGCGTCGACGGTCAAGTGACTGCGGTCGGAGGGAACTTTGAAGCGTTTGGTGCGACAGGGCTGCAGGGCATTGCCTACGAACGCAACCTTGCGCCTGGCGAATGAAGCCCGCAGGTTCGAGCGAGCCTCCCGACCCAACGCCAGCGGCGGCCCGGCAGGATCTACTCGCCCGTATTCGAGTTTCCGTCGAGATCCGCAGAAATGTAGCTGAGGATTACGTCATCTAGCGACTGCTCGCTGATTGAAGAACCCCCGAAAATAGAGGACGCGTCCGGCGCGTCAAACGACGGCGACGGACGCGTCGCTGCATATCGACTACTACTGCCGGCCTGCTGTGACAACCTCGACGCCGGTACGGTCGTCGACCGTAGGTGTCCAGCCCCGGCGTGTGCAGAGAGCGGCGAAGTCGACGCGTGAGACGGGGTCAAAGCGGACGAAATCCCAGAAGCTGCGCGAGCAGCTGAAGCCAGGGCAGGCGACGGCACTGCTTGCGAGGGCACCGCACTACTCGACGTTGCGCCTCCCCTGCCGGCAGGTGCGTGCGAAGAGCGACGAATGGCCGGCTGACTTCGGGCCTGACGGAGCTTCGACTCGGAGTCGTATCCGACAGCTTGGACTGACTTCTCGAGGGGGCCGACCAGTATCTCGTCGATGATTGGGTCCAGCTTGCCCTCGCGCAGGTCGATGAACATCGCTTTATGCTGGTCCTTCATTCGCTTACGCAAAATAGCGACCATGTCGGGCTGCTGCAGGACATCCGAGTAGTCCGTCCGGCAACTCTTCAGAATAAGCCCTCCATCCGCGAACAGATGCGTCGTGATATGCGGACGTGCCACGCCGGAATCCTCGGTCTGGATATGAAATACCCGACCGCGATGCTTCACGTTGTTGTTGAACCCCACTTGTGGGGACGTCGTGTCACGCACCTGAGAACTCACGCTCCGATCCGGCAACAAGGATAACACATGGAAATGGTGCCGGCGCGGTGCGAGCCAAGTTTGTTGTGATTCAGGGGTTCACGCCTGCGGCCGGAAAAGTGTAGCGAAACGCAACACCTGGCTGAGCAGCGCTGAACTACGGGTAGTCTCGTGGCAGCGCGGGTGCCGGGTTGCGGTCATGACTGAACTGCCTACAGCGTCACCACTGGACACGTTTTCATCGTCCCAGAGGTCCGTCAGAGGGTCGGAGCGATGCCCTCGTCGAGCCGCCGCATCCCCTCAAGCAGAAGCGCTTCCGGACTCCCTTGGATAACCTGTTGCGGAGCCTGGAAGTTCGGATCCAGCGTGAAGTCGCCCTCCCGCAGCGCCAACATTCCGAAAAACGCTTCCTCGCCGCGCAGATGTCCCCACATGGCGTTGAAGACCTGGCCCTGGACGAAGTGGATTTCGCCCTGGTCCTTCTTGTGACGGATCTTCAAGGACCCCGTCTTTCGCCCGTGCCACAGCACCTGAACGATTTCGGGCAAGCCCATTTCCTGCAAGGAGCCGGCGACGCCGCGTGCGCCGGTTTGGCGGGCGTCCCGCTCGATGATCTGCTTGAGCTTGGCCACTAGCAAGTCGGCCGACACCGGCTTGGTCATGTAGTCGGCCGCCCCCAACTCAAACGCCTTTTGCGCATCGGAACGCCCGCTGCGTCCGGTCACGAACACCCAGGGCGCCTTGCCGTCGCGCTTATTCGCTTCTGTCAGGAGTCCGAAACCGTCGTGTTTTCCAAGATCGATTTCGCTCACGACGATAGCCACCTCTTCGGTATCCAGCACCTTGAGAGCCTCCTCGGCGGTCCGGGCGATCCGTACCTCGAACCCTTGCTCTACCATGCGCAACTCAAGCACCGTGGACTCCTCGGGGTCGGGCTCGACCACGAGCGCCAGATGTCGATTGGCCAGCAACCGGGCCCGAAGGTCTTCACCCGTAACCGTGTGTCGAAAGAGGTCGACCAAGTTCGGGTCGAAAACCTTTCCCTTGTAACGCGCCAAGACCTCGCAAGCCTGAACTGGGCGCAGCGTCTTTCTAAACGGGTTGCGCGGATTCTGCGTCAAGTCCGCATAAGTATCAGCGATGGCGAGTAGCCTCGCGCCCAGCGGGATCTCTTTACCAGTGAAGTCCCCCGGGATGCCGCTCCCGTCGAACCGCTCGTACATGAACTCAAGCGCCTGGCGCGCTTCTTGAGGAAGGGACACTGCCTCTAGCAACCGAATGGGCGACTTGTAGCACTTCTTCGCGGCGGCTTGGTGGCCCTGGTATTCTGATACGTTGAGCGAGGTGAGGTGGTACGCACTCATCTTCCCCATATCGTGTAAATAGGCAGCGATCTGGAATGCCGCCGCCTGCGCTGGTGCGAGACCGATCCGTTCAGCGATCTTCTTGACCAGTCTGGCGACGTGCGCCGAGTGCCCGCGCAAGTCCTCCCGCGTATTCTCGAGCAGGCTAACTAGGACGTTCAACGTCTCCAGATAGGAGTCGCTAGCCATGCCCTGCGACGATGCGCTCTGTCCCTTCTGTAGCTCGTCAGCAGATAACACGCGCTCTTTCTGAGGTTCCCCCGCGAGTGCGACTGCCATGGACTCTTCGCTGACCAGGTTACGCTCAAACACGTTGAGCATATTGGTGAACTGCTCGTGCGCTCCTCGATCGAGCATCGCGAACGCGTGAATGTCGCCGTTGTACGCCTTGGCGATCGCCGCTTTCACCGCCAAGGGGCGCCCCACGAGAGCCCTGACCTGCTTGGCCTCGGAGGCCAACTGAATCTGGCGCATGAGGGCGAGGTTGTCTGGGTCAGGCGTGACGACGCTGAGCACCTTCTCCTTAGCGTCGTAGAGGACGGGGAATACTGTCTCCTGCTCCGCCATCTTCTTCGGAATCAGCGCCAAGGTCGTCGAACCGATATCCGCGCGGGCGAGCTTGTCGGATGGCACGAAGCGGGTCTTGTGCTCGGCTGCAATAAACTTCAGCAGGGCTGTCTCGCCGATCGCTGCAATCTCTATCAGCGCCTCTTCTATCCGTCCCCCCACTACCCGTTGCTGGTTGATCGCCGCCTCAGCTTGCTCCGGCGAAATTGCCCCCGCGGCCGCTAGGCGTTCTGCGAGTCTTGGATCTCCAGTAGGGTGCATTCGGTCTGTCGTGATCCGGGTGTGCCGCAAGGCTAGCAGGGGATCCTTCGCAGCGGCACAGACGGAATTCAGCGAACCCAGGCCTACCCGGCTCAACAGTACGGCTTGGGCCAATTGGCCGAGACAGGGCTCTGAGCGCTGTTTCGATGTGCCCTGCGGGTTTTTGTCTCCAGCGAAGGAGCGCGACTTGACGAAGGAGATTCATGCGGCTACACCACCCGCCCCCATGCGCACTATTGCTGCAAAACCAGCTGAAGCAGAAGCCTCCCGAAAGTGGTGGGTGATTGACGCCAAGGGACAGCCGCTCGGCCGTCTCGCGAGTCACGCCGCCTACTTACTGCGCGGCAAGCACAAGACTAACTTTACCCCCCACGTCGACGTGGGTGACTTCGTTATCGTGGTCAACGCCTCGGACGTCACGGCGACCGGCGGAAAGCTCGATAAGAAGAAGTACTACCGCCACAACGGTCGTCCTGGAAGCACCAAAGAGGAGACCTTGCGTCACCTCATGGATCGCGCTCCAGAGCGTCCGATCGAGCTGGCCGTTAAGGGCATGTTGCCTAAGAACCGGCTCGGGCGCCAGATCATCAAGAAGCTCAAGGTTTACGCCACAGCTGAGCATCCCCACGCCGCACAGGAGCCCAAGCTCCGAGAAGTTAGCTAACTGAGCGCTCGCTCAATGGCTGAATTCCTGCCCTCCTCTAGATTGACTATATTGATATGAGTGAAGCTACTTCATACGCGACAGGCAGACGTAAGACCGCGGTGGCGCGGGTGTGGTTGTCGCCCGGGACTGGCAACGTCCAGGTCAACGGCGTAACCGCTGACGAATACTTTGAACGGGCAACGTCTCGCATGATCGCTCGACAGTCACTTGAGCAGCTTGAGCTGGCTGACAAGTTTGACGTCAGGGCCACAGTGGCCGGTGGGGGTCACAGTGCTCAAGCTGAGGCGCTTCGCCACGGCATCGCGCGCGCCCTCATCGTCGGCGACCCCGACCGTCGCCCCGCGCTCAAGGCAGCGGGACATCTGACCCGCGACGCTCGCGCGAAAGAGCGCAAGAAGTACGGTCAGCCTGGAGCGCGTAAGCGGTTCCAGTACTCGAAGCGCTGAGCCACACCTCCACTCCACAACTTGGGGTGGCAATTCGCGAAGACGGCGCCGTGGTTCGGCGCCGTTTCTCATTTTGCATTCGCTTTCCTCGGGGCGAGGTGACGCTCCAGCTGACACAAGAGGGTAAAATGGAAAAGCTACAAGTCGGAGTCGTGGGTGCTGCTGGGTACACCGGGGCTGAGCTCGCGCGTATCTTGGTTTCGCATCCCAAGCTGAATCTCGCTTGGTTGAGCGGACACAGCACCGCAGGTCAGCGCCTGGTCGACGTCCTTCCTTCTTTGATCGGAGTGCCAGGCCTCCGCGACACTCAGCTGGAGGCGTTCGAGGACGACCGTGTTCCCGCGCTAGCTGAGCGGCTGGACGTCGTATTCACGGCACTGCCTCACGCCACGAGCGCGCGAGTGGGTGCTGCGTTTCTCCGCGCCGGCGTCCAGGTCGTCGACTTGTCCGCCGACTACCGGCTCTCGGATCCCGCTGTCTATGAAGAATGGTACGGCGCACATCCCGAAAAAGACCTGCTTCGGGAGGCTCGTTATGGACTGGTCGAGTGGCACCGAGAAGAGCTGTTCGGTGCCCGTCTAATCGCCGCGCCTGGCTGCTACCCAACGTCGGCGATCCTAGCGCTTGGCCCGCTGCTGCGCGCAGGCCTGATCGAGCCTGATGGGATCATCATCGATTCCAAGAGCGGAGTGAGCGGCGCCGGACGGAAGCCCCTACCCTCCACGCATCTTCCCGAGTGCAGTGAGGGCATGCGCCCGTACAAGGTTGCTGGGACCCATCGCCATACCCCCGAAATCGAGCAGGAGCTCAGTCGAATAGCTGGGCTACCGCTGCGGGTTCTGTTCACGCCACAGCTGGCACCGATGACCCGAGGGATCCTGACGTGCGCCTACGGTCGCGCGAAGGGCGCTACGGCTGAAGGCTGCCGCGAAGCCGCGCGGGAAGTGTACAAGAGCGGATTGGTCAGCGTCTTGCCCGACAAGATGTTGCCCGACACACTCTGGGTGCGCGGCTCCGCGCGCGGTCTAGTGGCCTACGAGGTGGATGAGCGCACGAACACCGTATTGGCGTTCTGCGCGATCGACAATCTGGCTAAGGGAGCTTCCGCGCAGGCGGTCCAAGCTCTAAATGTCTCCCGCGGATGGCCCGAAGAGCTAGGACTGCCCCTAGCGGCGCAGTTTCCGTAGTCCGCACCCGTCGCTACTTGGCTTAGCTCCCTAGAGGATCCCCGTGATCGCGTTTCAGCTGCGCTCCGACTTTTCCCCAAAGGGCGACCAACCTCGGGCGATTCAGGCCCTGATCGAGGGACTCGAGCGCGGCGAGAAACTCCAGACGCTGCTCGGCATTACGGGCAGCGGGAAGACCTTCACCGTCGCGAACGTCATCCAACACGTTCAGAAGCCCACGCTGATCATCGCGCCAAACAAGACCCTCGCCGCGCAGCTGTACGCGGAAATGCGGGATCTATTTCCGAACAACTCCGTTCGCTACTTCGTCAGCTACTACGACTACTATCAGCCCGAGGCCTACGTCGCTGCGTCAGATACGTTCATCGAAAAGGACGCGATCATCAACGACCAGATCGACCGCATGCGGCACGCGGCGACTCAGGCGCTCCTCACGCGCGAAGACACAATCATTGTCGCCAGTGTCAGCTGCATTTACGGCATCGGCGCGTCCGAGAGCTACGCGGGCTTACAGATTGAGATAGTGACGGGCAGCGAGGTCCCCAGGGATGTTCTTCTAAGACGCCTAGTCGACATCCAGTACGAGAGGAACGATACGGACTTTCACCGAGGAACCTTTCGGGTTCGAGGTGACGTCGTCGAGGTCTTCCCTGTGTACGAAGACTCGTTAGCTATTCGAATCGAGTTCTTCGGCGATGAGGTAGAGCGCATTAGCGCCATCGACCCGCTGCGAGGGCGAGTCCTGGAGCGGCTGGAGCGCTACGCTCTCTATCCCGTCTCACACTACGTCACCCCTAAAAGCCAAATGAAGCAGGCGATCGCCGCGATACGCGTGGAGCTTCGTGAGCGACTTAGCTACTTCGAAAGAGAGGGTCGCCTCTTGGAGAAGCAGCGTCTTGAGCAGCGCACGATGTACGATCTGGAGATGATGGAGCAAATGGGCTTCGTCCAAGGCATCGAAAACTACTCGCGGCATTTGTCAGGTCGCGCCGAGGGGGAACCGCCTCCGACGCTGATTGACTACTTTCCCGATGACTTCCTGCTGATTCTGGACGAGTCGCACCAGACCGTGCCGCAGATAGGTGCGATGTTTCGAGGCGATCGTTCGCGCAAAGAGACGCTGGTGGAGTTCGGCTTTCGGCTTCCAAGTGCGCTGGACAACCGACCGCTGCAATTCGAAGAATTCAAGAAGTACATGAGGCGAACCATCTTCGTCTCGGCAACTCCCGGAGACTACGAACTTGAGCACAGCGATGGCAAACCCATTGAGCAGCTCATCCGTCCCACCGGGCTACTTGACCCAGAGATCCTACTGCGCCCGGTCGCAGGTCAAGTCGACAACCTGCTCGGTGAAATCCGCCTCCGCGTCGAGAAGAACGAGCGGGTCCTGGTGACCACGTTGACCAAGCGCATGGCAGAAGACTTGACTGAGTACTACGCTGAGCTTGGAGTCCGGGTTCGCTATCTGCACTCAGATGTAGAGACGCTAGAACGCATCGAGCTACTGCGTGAGCTTCGGGCCGGAGAGTACGACGTTTTGGTGGGGATCAACCTGCTCAGGGAGGGTCTCGATCTTCCCGAAGTGAGCCTGGTCGCTATTCTCGACGCGGACAAGGAGGGGTTCCTCCGCAGTCAGCGCTCGCTGGTCCAGACGATCGGGCGGGCAGCGCGAAACGCATCAGGGCAGGTCATCATGTACGGTGACCGAGTCACGGCGGCGATGAAGGCCGCCATGGACGTTACACTGCGTCGTCGTGAGGTCCAGCGCGCGTACAATCAGCAACACGGGATCACGCCCCAGACGATCCAGCGCGCGATCCTTCGTATGGATCCGAGCAGCGGCGAAGGGGACTACTATGCCGTCGCGAAGGGCTCGATTGAGCGCTCGGAGCACGGGCCCCTGAAGGACGAGGACCTGGCTGAGCGCATCGAAGCGCTCCGACAGGAGATGTTTGCGGCCGCTGAGAGTCTCGATTTCGAAAAAGCGGCGCGGCTACGCGATGAACTCCGCCGCTTCAGCGGTGACCCATCTATCCAAGGAGGAACTGGGCCGAAGCCGAAGCGCAAAGCTCAAGCGGGCAAGGCTGCGGGGCCCAAGCGAAGTACTCCCAGAAAGAGGCGCTGAGGTGCCGCGAGCGAAGCTAAACCAAGATCTGCTCGCGCCGCGTTCAGAACAAGAGACCTCTCAAGCGCTGCGACTTTTGTCGTCGAAACACGGCTACAACTTGTCGCCATGGCCGTACCTGGGCGGAATCATTGCCGCCCTATTCGGCATCTTGTTCACTCTATACGCTATAGGGCGAGCACGAACCGCAGATGAGCGTCACTTTGCGGTCCCCAAAGCCACGCCTAGCTCGGCACCTAGCGATGCCCCGCTGATCTGGATTGAATACTGAGGGCGGTGCCGAAACGTCGCTCCGCAACACCAGGGGAGCAAACCTGTCTCATGCTGTTTGACCGGAGCGCTCAGCTCGACTTAAGCCCTGAAGGGGGTTCCCAGTTAGTACTCAACCGAGGCTGGTTGGCGGACCTTGAAGCGACGGCGCTTCAGCGCAGCTTGCTCCAGACCGAGCGCTGGGAGGAGCGTGAAATTGTGCTCTTCGGACGGAGGGTGATGCAGCCCCGGCTGATCGCTTGGGCGGGCGACGTGCCCTACAAGTATTCCGGTCAATGCCTGGTTGCACGCCGGTTCTCGACCGAGTTGCAGGAGCTCAAGGAGAGGGTCGAGCGACACGTCGGGTGCCAGTTCAACCATGTGCTGCTCAATCGCTACCGCAGCGGACAGGATAGCATGGGTTGGCACAGCGACGACGAGCGAGCCTTAGGTGCGGACCCCGTCCTGGCGTCGCTGAGCCTCGGATGCTCCCGCCGATTCTTGCTGAGACCGCGCGCTGCGCTCAGCCAATCTCCGAGTCTTGAGATATTGCTTGAGCACGGTGACCTACTCTTGATGGGCGGCACCCTTCAGCAGAGGTACCAGCACTCAGTTCCGAAACAGGGGGCGGTCCGAGCTGAGCGAATCAATCTGACTTTCCGAAGGGTTCACGTTTGAAGGCCCCACTGGACTAGGAGTGCCGGAGGCCGAATTCGCTGCACAGAAATTGGACCACTGCGGTCAGGGCGCTCAAGCCAGCATTCTTGGTTGTCGGCTATAGGTAAACGCTGGCGTATGTGCCGATAGCCAGTGGGACCAGATAGATCGAAAACCAGAACAAGCGTCGCTTGGTGACCAGGCCACGCAGTAGATATAGCGCGACGAAGCCCACTGCGAACGAAACAGCCGCACCAGCCAGGAGGTCCGCCCCCAGCTGACCCTCGGGGATCGCGTGACTCGCCTCGAGCAGGAATGCGCCTGCGACCGCCGGTAGACCCACGAGCATCGACAGCTCAAAGGCCCGCTCCGAACGCACCCCCAGCCAGAGCAGAGCAGCCATGGTTGCAGCGCTTCTTGAGATCCCAGGCATGACGGCAACGCCTTGCATGACGCCAACGAGCAGCGCGCCGGACATGTTGATCGTCGTCCCAGTGCCCACAGGGGCGCTTCGGGTCGACCAAAGCAGCGCCGCCGTCGCCAGGAAGCAGGGCGCTATGACCTGCGGGCTAAGCGTCCACTGCTCGACCCAGTCCTTCATGGATAGCCCGATTATCCCAGTAGGAACCGAAGCCAAGAGGATGACCCAAGCGTCGCGCCCAGCATCTTGGTTGAGCAGAGTCCTTGGGGCGGTGATTGACCCGAAGAAATCCGAGGCGATCGCTCGGAGCCGGCGCTGAAAGAACAAGGCTGTCGCCAGGAGAGTCCCCCCGTGAAGTATCACGCTCACGGTCAGGTTCCCCTCCCGCATCCCAAGCAGGAGTTGGCCGACCGCCAAGTGCCCATCGCTCGACACTGGGAGGAACTCAGTCAGCCCCTGAATGACCCCTAGCAACAATACTTCAAGCAATGACGACATGGACTGGCTCACTCCGTAGTGCTGGC
>JBDKJZ010000101.1:0-12732 GCA_039796375.1 Pseudomonadota bacterium | reverse complement strand
GGCCTGCTCACGAGCGACCTCGGCTGCGCATGGTTTGGAGTCCCAGGTCTCGAGCAGCCAAACGCGGGCGCCGCTCTCGTCCATTTCGAAGCGCGCGAGATCGAGGTCAGCCAACACGACCCCGGACTGGGCCAGGCTCGCGACCAACGAGAGTATCTCGAAGGACTGCTGCGCTGAAATCACTGAGCGCGACTTTAGGGTTCTTCCGAGTCGTGGATAGGCAACGTAGCGACGTCCGTTGTCGTCGGTACCCTGTTGATACATAGGTACCACGCTTGGGAGTTGCAGTTGGGCGCGACTTCGGACTTGCGCATCGAAAGCCGTCGTGTCCTGCCCCAGCTCAGAGACGCGAACCCACAGCTCACGCTGGGTGTCGAGGCAGTATCCACTCTTGAGCGGGCAGGAAGTCTTCGTCGGTAAAAAGCCCTTGCCTCTGACTAA
The DNA here is from genome assembly GCA_039796375.1 of Pseudomonadota bacterium. Classification (GTDB taxonomy): domain Bacteria; phylum Myxococcota_A; class Polyangia; order Polyangiales; family Polyangiaceae; genus SZUA-265. The sequence continues at coordinate 12,291 of JBDKJZ010000101.1, read as the reverse complement.
GGCGATACGCGCCACTCGTGGCGCGCGGAGCGCCTGCAACGCGCGGACCGCACCGGTGTGATTGGGGCGCTGTTTGGTGAGGCGATCGAGCCCCTTCTCCGCCGCTGAATCTTCGCCCGCAGCAATCCACGCGCAGCAGAGTCGCCATTGCCACTCCACGTGCTCGTTGGGCGCCGAGGCGAAATCGTCGACCAACTCGCGCAGCGTCGCGCGCACGTCCTTTTGCTGGTGGACACTGGCTGGAAGCTGGCCAGACCCGATTTGCTCAATCGCCAGATCTAGCAGGCGCGCGCGCGCGGCGCTCTTGTACGGCTCCAAGACGGAAAGGCCGCACTCGAGCAACATTCGCACACCCGAGACCAGTGAATCTCCAGGGCCCGCGCCTCGTCCGTGCAGAATCACCTGATGGGCGACTCGGAGTGGACCTACGATATCACTCAGCTCTTGCGGCAACTTCGTTAGCGCGGAGTCGAAAGCCTCGCGAAAGCTCCGGCTCTCCAGCAAACCCAGCATCATGCGAGGTCGATCGCCTGGGGGAAAGGACTCGACGAGCAGGTCGAGGACGCGTCGCATCTGCCCTTCAGTGACCCGGGTGAAGTCGATCCTCCGCAGCGCCTGACTGAGCGCATGATTGGCGCCGGCGTGCCCCGCTTCTTTCAAAGCTTCCAGATAGAGCAGCAGGTAGGAGAGCTCTGTCGAGAACTGCAGGACTCCCTCCACCAAACGCACCCGTTGCTTGGGCTCCAGTCGCTCAGCCGCCGCAACCAACCGAGAGTACTCGAGCTTGGCCACCAAGTGCTGGCAGACGCCGCGGTGCTCGGGTTCACGTGCGCCGTTAAGCAGCAGATCTTCCTGCGCGTTGAGCTTCAGCTTGAGCACCTTTCGGTGCTCATGCAGGAAGCGGAATGTTCGCTTCAGCTCGGTGACTTCGTCAGGGCTAAGTGGGGTTTCGACAGCCACCCGTTCGGCGGTTTCAGTGGTCGCGCTCTTGACGAGCTGAACGGGTGAGGGCGTTGGGTCGGGCCGGGGACCTCGACCACGCTTGGGTCGTCGTCGGTTTTCGCGCGGGGCCTGCTCAGGACGCGCGGCAACGCGGGCGCGCGGAGCGCTCCCGGCCGTCGATCGGGCAGCGGAAGACTCGGGGGCGCGTGGGGGCAAGGGGGCGTTGTCTGGGGTACCGGAGCGCTCGCCCGGCTTCTTTCGCCTTCGGCGGCGGCGCTTTGTTCCGAGGCCCGAGTCAGATGATCCAGCCACGTTGGGCTGTTGCTGGCCGCCTGGGGCCGGGGCTTGTTGCTCCTTGCCCACTGGGGTTGATTTCGGGTGCTTGTCGGAGAATGTCATTGGAGTCTCTCGCCGCCGTGAGGCTAGCGGAGACCACCCACGAAGGCCATAGGGGGCGCTCATTTGGCGCTGGGGCTTTTGCTCCGACGCTGCCCCTTTCAGCCTTTGGCTACTCGCAGCGCGTCTGTCCGTCAGGGCAGGCGAAGCGCACGTGAAGGTGATCCCGATGACCCGGGACGTGTTTGATCTTGGGTTGCAGTTGAGCGTCAGTCGAGGCGCCGTCGTTCGCCACCTGAAGCCAGTGCGCCAGACGGCCCTTGCGGATCGTGCCGTGCTTGACTGCGTGATCGCGCAAGAGCTCCTGGATCTCGCGGTCGATGAAGATGACCTCGATGGAGGCGTATTTGTCGAGCAGTTTGAGCAAGGCCCAAGTGAGTTCGGCGTCGAGATTCTCTGCGGACATGCGCTGCCAGGTAACCGCGCCCTTCCCATCCCACTTCAGAATATAGCTGAGATCTACGTCACGACCCGATTGGTGGGTCTTGTGCGGCGACAGCTGTCCACCCGTGCGAGCCGAGAGATTGCCGACAAGCACCTTCGGAGCTGTAGGGTACTGCTCGGCCCAGTTGCGGAGGACCCGATCTAGGCTCTGCACCGTGTCGCGGGTAGCCCAGGTCTTCCAACGCTGCGCAGTGATCTTGCGCCCCGGGCCGTCCAGCATCGGAATCGCCCCTTCAATCGCTCCATCGTGTGGCAACCCGATTGAGATGCTCTGGTCTCGGGAGTCGCGGTAGACCACGACTTCAGTTCTGGGGCCGAGCTCGGTGTGTGCCCCGATCCCCGGGTTCAGCTCGATGACCTCGTGAGGGTCGAGCTTGTACAGGTTGGCAACGTCGATCAGGGTGCCGCCGCGGTTGATGGTGTAGGTCACGCCCGCCTTCCGCGAGCCGTCCTGCGGACGCGAAACTGCGTCCCGCTGATCACTGCTGCCCGGTCGGCTTAGGCTCGGCTCAGGCGCCTCGTCCGCCGTTGTGCACGCGATTGCCACAGAATGGAGCAGCAACAAAGGCAAGATCCGCGTGACCAAGAGCTGAACGGTTGGATTCATGCCGGCGGCAGCCTAGCGTTATCGTCGCGCCCAGCCAAAAAATGCGCGGCCCCCTGGGGTTTCCCGGGCGTTTGGCCGTTGTGGCCTTCGTGCAACAGGAAGACCGCCAGCCCAGTCCCCTCATCCCGATACTCGTCGTTCCCATTCGTGTGGACTTGAGCAACGTCCGCGAGTTGACCTCACCCATTGCGGAAGCCCTCGGCGCCGGGGCAATCCACGTCGTGTTGGACTTCTCAGTGACCGAAGCCGTCGACTCCACCGCCCTTGGGGCCCTCGTCCAGATCCATAAGAAGGTCCAGGCCGCTCAAGGTCAGCTGGTCCTGTTCGGCGTGGGGGATTCCGTGCGGCGCGTCCTGGCGCTAACGCGCCTGGACAGCGTGTTCAAGCTGGCGTCCAATCGCAGCGAAGCGCTGAGCCTCCTGTCACGCTGACCGTGTTTCCGAGCTTGCATGGCTCCCCAGAACGCGAACTGCGTGCTAGGCCCTCTGCGTGGACGGTCGCGTACTGAGTATTGCTGGGTCGGATTCTGGTGGCGGGGCGGGGATCCAGGCGGATATCAAGACCATCACCGCGCTAGGAGGGTACGCAGCGACAGTGGTGACTGCGTTGACTGCGCAGAATACGCTGGGGGTTGCCGAGGTCAGCGAAGTCGATCCTTGGTTTGTGGAGCGCCAACTTGAGGTGGTGCTCGAGGACATAGGTGCGGACGCGATCAAGACCGGTATGCTGGCCAACCGCACTATCGTCGAGCTGGTCGCTCGGGGCCTGACGCGCTTGGCCAGGCACGTTCCCCTGGTGGTCGATCCGGTGATGGTCTCCTCTAGTGGACATTCCCTGCTCGACAAGCCCGGGCGAGAGGCCATCGCGAAGCGCTTACTCCCCATCTGCGCGATCGTGACTCCCAACTCGATTGAGGCGGGCCTGCTCGCCGGCTTCGACGTGAACACCGAAGCCGACATGCAGCGCGCCGCAGATCAGCTGTTGCTCCAAGGCGCGGCGGCGGTGCTGGTCAAGGGCGGACATCTGGCATCGGAGAACGTCGTGGACATTTTGAGGACCGCCGACGGGCATATGGTGCGCTTCGAATCGGAACGCCAGGCGACCAGCGCAACCCATGGGACCGGCTGTACCCTGTCTTCAGCGATAGCGACCTACCTGGCCCAGGGAATGACCCTAGAGGGTGCGGTTGGGCGAGGCATAGACTACGTGCAAAAGGCGATGCGCTGGGCAGTTCCGATAGGAAATGGCGCTGCGACTCCGTTAGATCATGGGTTTTCTCTCCGGCAGCGCCCGCCAGAGGAACCGGTGCATTGACGGCAGCGCTCTCCAGAGGAACCGGTGTACTGACCGCAGCGCCTCGCTGTGGTGTGCCGTGAGCCAATTGGCCGCAGGAGCACCTCAGTGGTGGAGTTGGATGTCAGCGAGCTGCAAGCGTGCGTCGTTCAAGAAGGGGCTGCTCGGAAAGCGGCGGATGAAACTACGCAGCGTTCCCTTCGCGTCGTTGTAGGCCTCCAGATCAATCTGTGCCTGCGCCAAGAGTAGAGTAGCGTCGTCCAATAGCTCAGTATCCGGAGAGGCTTCCGAGAGCTTGAGCAGCATCGGCACAGCTTCCTTCGCTTTGCCAAGCGTTTTCAGCGATCGAGCTTGGTACAGGCGTGCAGAGGGACCGTGACTTGCATCCGCCTTGAACTGAAGTGACTGACTGAAAGCCTGCTCGGCTTCGTGCCAGCGCCCGGTTCGGACGTGGTCAAGACCTTCGTTGTACAGCTTGATGCTCAGCTCATCCTGAGCGAAATCTCGCGCTGACTGAAACAACTTCTGCTCGGTCTTCGTCAACTTGAGCTTGGTGATAGCCTCGTAGGCATTGAGCACGGCGCGGTGGTTCTTGCTCAGCACCAGCTCATAGAACTCAGCGGCGGCACGCTCGTCTTTGACCACGTTCTCTCCGGTGCCGCGAAGGCGAGTGACTTCGTTCTCGGCACGCGCGAGCTTGTCCTGCTGATCCTGCGTCTGGGCGCGGACGGCCTCGACCCGGGCATCGACGACGATCTTGGCGACCACCATCAGTACGACCACGGTGACGACGTAGGCGACAGCGCTGTTCCAGCGCAGGCGACCTTCGTAGTTTTGCTGGCGCTTGGCGATGCTGTTGACGTCGGCAGCTAGCGCGTTGACCAGGTTGTTCGTCTTGATGGAGAGCGAGCGACTCTCGACGATCTCCCGCTTAATCTCTTCGAGCTCGGAGCCAAAGTCGTCCAACATGACCTGGGCAAATAGCCCGGATTTGCGGCTCTTGTCCCGGGTTGCAGCACAGAATGGTTGCCGGACGCCAACGCAACACCCAGCATTCAGCCCAAAATCCGGCTTTCGCGCTTGAAACTCACCCGCTGGGCGGTTAGACGCTAGGCGCCGGCAGACCGTGCGCGGGGCACCTCGCCTCGAGTGAGGCCGCTGAGGAGCGAAAGAAGCGAGATGGATACGAGCGACATTAAAAAAGGCCTGAAGTTCATGTACGAGGGCGACCCGTACGTCTGCCTGGAATTTCAATTCGTCAAACCGGGCAAGGGTCAGGCTTTCACGCGCACGAAGATGCGGCATCTGCTCACGGGGTCAGTGCTGGAGCGTAACATCCGCTCCGGTGAAAAGATCGAGGCGGCGGACGCCGAAGAGCGGTCGTTTCAGTATATCTACCCCGAGGGGGACGGCTTCGTTTTCATGGACCAGAACTCGGGGGAGCAGATCACAGTTCAAGCGGACGTGGTCGGTGACGCGGCTGACTTCCTCATGGATGGCAGCGAGTGCATGATCACCATCTTCAAGAGCAACCCGGTGAGCCTGGAACTCCCAGCTCACATCACCGTGCAGATCATTGAGTCGGAGCCGGGGGTAAAAGGGGACACGGCGAGCAACGTCACCAAGCCTGCCAAGATCGCGACCGGGGCCACGGTGCAGGTCCCGCTCTTCATCACAGAAGGTGAGTGGGTCCGAGTGGATACGCGCACTCGCTCGTATCTTGAGCGAGTCAAGGCGCCGAAATAGTCGTGCCACTCGGGGGAGCCCCCGGTTGGGGTGCTCCGCTCGCTTCACCGGGGGCGGCATGTTCGGAGGGTTCTGTGAGCCACAGGACCCTCTTGCCTCCGTCGACGCACGCGACCCTGCTGCCTGAGTTGTTAATCACGCAGTGCGAGACCGTTCGGATGCCAGCGTCGAGCTTCCAGAACTCAGCGCGCTCGCGCCCCCCCACCAGCAGACCAAGCGGAGTGGTGGTGACCCGATGGTCGCCGTTCGGGCTCAGCGCCGAGCCGCGGAGGCCCACGGTCTGCGCGGGTCCGACCCAGACCCCATCCAGCAGAGCGCTCAGTCCTTCCGTCGTCCACCGAACGGGGGCGACGCTGGGCGCGTCGAACCTGTTCCCGGCTCGACAGAGGCCAGGCCTCGGCGACAGCCAATCGGTGGTTCCTACGGTGAGCAGGTTTCCGCCTGGCCCGCTTCCCTGAAGCGCCAAGGTGGGCGCTTCACAAGGAAAGGTGAGCGAGAGTAGCGTCTCGCCCGCCGGTCCTTGGACCGCGAGTGGCCACCGGTCAAACTCATCCGAGACGTCACTCAGCTGCCCCGCACTCTCACCTGCCAAAGCGAAGCGCTGAATGCCCTCTTCTGTCTGTATTAGTAGGCTTTCGTTGTCGACGAAGGACAGCGGGCTAAGTCCCAGGTTTGCGGAGGAGGTACGGACTTTGATGTCCAGCTCTGTCACCTGGACCTGCTTCTGCGGCACCGTATCCAAGATTGCTTTTTCGAGCTTCGAACGAGTCCGGAGGCTGAGCGCGCCGCCGAACCAATCAGCTCGCCGGAAAGCCGCCAAGGCCTCGTAGGGGTCCGACTGCGCGAGCGCTGCGGTGACCTCCGCCTGGGCATAGAAGTCCCGCGCGGCTTGGAGGTTTCCGCACGGGAGCGCTTCACCGTCGCCGACAGTGAGCTTGAAGCTCCCGCCTTCCGCGCACAACGCTCCGAACAAGCGCCGCGCGTTGGCTACGCGCTGGGCCACCGATTTGCTGGTATTATTGCCCTGAGCCCTCACCACTGAGACGCTGCCTATGTCAGCGAATGATCGTTCGGTCTCGGGCAAATCACGGGACAGACCCGCGCTGCGGTCGAGCCACCCGAACAGCGCGGAGGCCTCATGGGCGGGGTCGAGCGTCGAGAGTGTGAACTTGACGAGCACGTCATCGTGGCCGTCCCCGTCGCGGTCCGTGCTATTTACCTGAACGGAAAACGTCTCATCCGCGTGTCGAGCAGCGAGACGTAGGCGCAGCATTTCCGACCTGGGTTTGAGCGGAGCGAGGACCAACAGCGCCTCGGTTGGTGCACCCGCCTGGCGAGGCTGCTCGCAGCGGACGGCCACCCTCAGCGTGACCGATCGGTGCCCCGTCTGGTCAAGTGCCGCTTCAGAGGTACAGTCTGTCCCCACGGGCAGGAAGCCGGGGGGAGCCGCTAGTCGAGCAGCGCTAGACTGCCGACTCAGTAGCCATAACCCGGAGGGCGGCCCCTTCAGCGCTCTCGGTACTAGCCAAGCGATCAGCTCAGGTCTGCCGTCCGCATCGAGATCGGTCTCGAGCGAGTGCTCGAACAGCAGGCCTTCGGGAGCCGCGAAAGGCTGGTTGCCCAGATCGACCGCTGGCTCCGGGGGAGCGTGAAACCGAGAGGCGATCGGCTGGAACGCCTTCGCCGTCGGGGAGGCGACTTCCGACGCAGGTTGGCTAGCCACGTCGGCCGGCAGAGTACTAGCGATGCCAAACGGAGTGTACGGAGCGCGTTTCTCACCCTCGCACGTGCAGTTCGTACACAGGATCCAGCCGGGCACCCCCAGCGCTGTCAGGAACCTCCAAATCCGGCCAGCCGGTGCTGCTCGATAAGACCTCGGGCGCGCTGGGTCAACCGCGGGGATTCGCGCCGGCCCCTCCCCGCTGCGTGGACCCGGAAGCTCCAGAAGTGTTGAGCGCGCGGAGCCGGCTTTCGGCCTTGGATCGGTCATTCGAGCGTTGTTTCCGCGGGTCACAGACGCCCGGTCGCCAAATCAGTCGCCGTAGGATCGGACGAAACCTCGGCAAGCCCATTGCAATATCATGAGCTGCGGTGCCCCACAGCTCTCCTGCGCGTTTCAGTTACTGGCTACAGACCGCCGGGCCAGGCAAGAGAGGGGTGAGCGCTCGCTGCGGGCGCTGCCCAACAAGCTAGCAGAATCGCTGGTTTAGGCGCTTGTATCGGCTCCTAGCCCGGCGTACGCTCCCCAGCCTAAGTGGGGCGTTTAGCTCCGCGCATTCCGAGGTTTGGTAAATGGATTCAGAGACGATCCGCGGGGCCCTTGGCGAATTACAACAAGACCCGGAGTCCTCCGGGGCGTGGTCGAACTTGCGAGCGGCACTCGCTGAGTTCGATGGCCAAGACGAAACTGAACTGCGCAAGTTGTTGGCGGCTGCGCGTCGAGCACACGCGGACCGCGGTGAATGGGATGCTGTGGCAGCCCTGCTGCCGCTGGAAATGGCGAGACACAACGACGTCCAGGAGCGCGTGGGTCTGCTGATGGAGCTCGCCCGGGTACAGCAGGAGGAGTTGCTGGACGAATCCAAAGCGCTCGCGACGTTTCAGCAGGTCCTCGAGATCGCCCCCGATGACGAGCTCACTCAGGCTGCGGTGGCCGAGAGTCAAGAACGCGAAAAGCGCTGGCAAGAGGCGGCGCAGGCCTACTCCACCGAGGCGGAGTCCGCCGCAGACGAGGTCTACCGTGCGTCCATGCTGATGCGCGTGGCTGAGGTCGAGTGGCGGTTCGCTGGCGAGGCGCTCGATGAACCGCGTGTCCTAGGGCTCTTGGCGCAAGCTGCCGAATGCGATCCGAAGAATCAGACCGTGCTGCGCATGCTTGAGCGCATCTACGTCAAGGCGCAGGACTTCAAGGCCCTCGCCGAGGTATTGGGCCGCTGGGTGCACTATGGGGCGGAGAGCTCCGCGCGCATTGCGGCGGCGCTGCGCCTCGCGCGCCTTCAGCGGGGCAGGCTCCAGGATCCGGTTCTGGCTGCGGCCGCGTATGAACTCGCACTCGGCGTCAATCCGGCTCACCCGGAGGCGATGGGCGCCCTCGTTGAGTATTACTCGGAGCAGCAAGACTGGGACAAGCTCGTCCGGCTGTACGAGCGTGAGCTTGACCACTACGATTCGAATCGCGGTGAGCGCGTGGGAGACATGCTGCAGATCGCTATGCTGCACTATCGAAAGCGAGAAAACCTCCCCGATGCTGCCCCCTGGTTCGAAAAGGTGCGCGCACTCGAACCCACGAACGGTGCGATGTTGGAGTTCTTCCGCGCTTACGCCAAACAAACGGGCGACGAAGGTCACCTGCTCAATGTGCTGCAAGGCGCCCAGCGCGTGCTCGCCGAAGGCCCTGAGAAACAATCGATCACTAAGGAAATAGCCAAGCTCGCCGAGGGCCAAGAAGACGCAAAAAAGGCCATCGAACAATATCGCGCGATCCTACGCCAAGATCCGACGAACACCGATGCGCTGGAGTCACTGAAGGCGCTGTATCGAAAGACCCAAGACTACAAACAGCTCCTTGACCTGCAACGGCACGAGCTTGAGCGACTGCCCGAAACCGAGACGGCGACCAGGGTTCGCCTCCTTGCGGATGTGGCGTCGGTCTATCGGGACCATCTACAAAATGACACTTCGCTTGTCTCCGCGCTGAACCAGATCCTGCAATTGGACCCGGGCAACGCCCAAGCAGTTCGCGAGTTGATCAGCCTGTACGACCGACTCGGTCGCGGCCGAGACCTGTTAATGAACCAGCAGCGCCTGGCTCTGCTGACGGAAGATGTTGCGGAGAAGCTTGCCCTGCTCCGTGCCTCCGGTCGTCGTTGGTTAGAGCAGTTCTCAAACGTACAGAACGCGACGCAGGTTTTCGAGCAGCTGCTAGAGGTCGCGCCGTCGGATCGGGAAGCCCGCGACACCCTGTCGGAGCTATACAAGAAGCGCAGAGCTTGGCCAGACCTGTTCAAGCTGTACGAGAGTGAGTTGCCCACCCTGGACGGCGCGAGGCGTGTCGCGGTGATGAAGGAAATGGCCCAGCTTGCCGCGGAGAGACTCGGCAACGGGGAGACGGCAAGCCAGCTGTACAAGGGGATTCTTGAGGCGGAGCCTGGCAACCTCGGCGTGCTGGACTCGCTCGAGAAGCTGGCCGAGCGCGCACGAGACTGGAAGTTGCTCGCTGACGCGTTGGAACGTCGCCTCGCGGCCGGTGGGGATGCGCCAGCTCAAGTCGCGGTCCTACAGAAACTTGGAACGGTCTACGCAGATCAACTGCACGACGCGGTTGCGGCGGCGGGCGCTTGGCGGCGGGTTTTGCAGTTCGAACCCGGGCAGCCGCGGGCCATGCGCGTGCTTCGCGACAGCTACCTGGAGTCGGGGGAACTCGACAAGCTCGAAGAGCTCTATTCGCAGCAGGGGGACTTCGAAGGGCTCGCTGAAGTGCTGAGCAATGCGGCCGACAAGAGCCAGAACATCCGCACTAAGATTGACCTGAGTTACCGTGCAGCTGGGGTCTACGAGAAGCAGCTGGTCACGCCGGAGCGGGCGTTTCGTTCGTACGAACGGATTCTTTCCGCGGATCCGATGGATGTGAACGCGGCACGGAATCTGATTCCCATCTACGAAGGGGAAGAGAAGTGGGCGCGTTTGCCCGCGCTGTACGAGCTGCTGCTGGCCGAAGTCGACCCCGCAGGGAAAGCGGGCGTTTCACAGCGGTTAGAGCTGCTGAAGAAGCTGACCCACGTGACGGCACATCGCCTGAGTGATCGCTCGGCTGCGGTCGGGTACGCCGGCCAAGCGTATGAGCTGGCTCCGGATGACCCGGAGACTCTTGACCTTTTCGAAGCGAGCTGCCGGGATGCGGGTACGTGGGAACCTTACGTTCAGGCCTTGGAACTTCGGTTGCTCGCCCATCGTGAGTCTACCCCGCCCGCTGGCAAAGAAGAGCCCAAAGGCAAGAAGCGCAAGGAAAACAAGGGCAAGAAGAAAGGCCCGGACACAGAGCAGCCCGTCGCTCCCCAAGCGGCCTTGCCCTTGTCGACTGTCCGCCAGTTGGAGGTCAAGCTGGCGCAGGTTTACGACCAACAGCTCGGAAGGACGGACGACGCGGTCCAAGCATTCAAGCGACTACTAAAAGAGCAGCCCAGCGACGTCGCCGCCGGTGAGGCGCTTGAGAACCTATTGCGCCGCGAAGGTCAGCGGGAAGACCTGCGATGGCTCTTCGGGTTACGGGTAGAGCACGCCGCCAACCAAGACGAGCGAATAGTCTTGCTGCATGAGTGGGCGAGGCTTGAAGAAGAGGGCTTCGAGGATACCGCTCGGGCGGCGGAACTCTACCGTCGAGTGATTGAGTTCTTCCCGACCGACGCGGTGGCGCTCAGCCAGCTTCCACGATTGTTGTTGGCCCTAGGCGAACCTGAGGATGCCGCAAAGGCGATGGAGCAGTATCGGGACTTGAGCGTGGGTAGCGAACGCGCCAACCTAGAGGCCGAACTGGCGGAAATTTACCTGGATCGCTTGGGTCAGCCTGAGGCTGCGCTAGCCGCTGCGATGTCCGTGATCGAGCTTGGCGGAGACGTTCAGCGAGCCGTTGAAGTCCTTCAAAGACTCGTGGTTGTGGAGATCACCAAAGCCAGAGCCGCTGCGGTTCTTGCGGAGGTCTACCACGAGGGCCAACAGAGCCGTCGAGAGGCGGACACTCTCGGAGTGCTGTTGAGCGTCGAACAAGATAGCGACAAGCGGCTGGAACTCTACGAGCGAGCAGTGCTTGTTCACCAGCAATTGGAGTCGTTCAGCGCAGCGTTTGAGCTGATGGTCAGGGCTTGCCGGGAATTCCCGGAGCGCTTGTCCCTCTGGGAGAGGGCGTCCGAGCTCAGCGCGCGCGCGGGGCGTCCCACGGAGCTAGCTGAAGCGTACCGTGACGTCCTCCGAGGTAAGCTGTCCGAGCAAACCGAGCGAGCGCTATGTGAGAGCGCTGCTGCCTTGCACGAAGATCAGCTGGGCGATCCCGTGGGCGCAACTCCGTACCTCGAGCGCGTCCTGGCGCTCGATCCGAGCAATCACGAGGCGTTTGTTAAGCTGAAGCAAATCCTCACGAGCGCTCAGCGCTGGAGCGAGCTGCAGTCGCTCTATGAGCGAACCGCCGAAGCGCAGACTGACCCGCAGGCGAAGATCGACATCCTCGGCGAGGTTGCGATGATCTGTGAAGAGTTCATGGACGATTCGCGGACGGCCGTGCGCTACTACGAGCGCATGCTGACGGTCGACCCGCAGCAGGACGGCGCGCTGGAAGCGCTTGACCGCCTGTACGCTAGACACGAAAACCATGAGCAGCTCGCGGGGCTCTTGGCTCGCCGCTTGGAGCTGGCGAGTGGCGAGACCGCCGTCGAGTTCCGGTTGCGCTTGGCGACGCTGTTCTTGAACCAGCTCCACCAGCCAGAGAAGGCGATGAGCCACGTCGAAGACGTGTTGGACGAAGATTTGGGAGATGCCTCTGCGCGGGACTTGGCGGAACGCATCCTGGAGATAGGCAGCCTGCGCGGTTCCGCGGCCAGTCTGCTCGAGAAGGTATACGAGGGCCGGGATGAGATTCGAGAGTTGGTGCGTGTCCTCGGGATACGGCTTGAGGTCGCGCGCGAGCAGAAGCTGACCTTCGAATTCCCGGCAGCCGAGGCCGACGAGCGGAGCTTGCTGCGGCGTATCGCAGAGCTGAAGAACAACCGTATGCGTGACGACGAGGGCGCGATAGTGGCACTTTGCGACTATGTTCCTCTAGATCCTAGCGACCAGAGCGCTCGCGAAGACCTGCTTGAGGTCGGGCAGCGACT
>JBDKJZ010000100.1:0-12784 GCA_039796375.1 Pseudomonadota bacterium | reverse complement strand
TCGAGAACTCAGCGTCGCCGGAGCTGGGAGAAACTGTGCCTGACGAACTGCGCCTACAGATCCCGCTCAGCCACACGCGGGTCGGCTTTCAGGGGCTTGAGCTCGGACTGGAGAGCCTGCCCGCGCCTTGGATGCCCCTTCGAACACCGGTTATCGTGGTCCGAGTGCGCGAAGGTTCTCCCGCGCACGACGCGCTTCCGCGCGAGGCCCAGTGGTCGCGCGGGCGGGACTCCGATGAACGGGTTGCGCTTCTAAGGCCGGCGCTGCCCCATTTGAGGATGACAGTAGATTTACTCAAGAGCGTAGCGAGGGCCCTCCAAGTGACGGGGTCTGGCAAGCGCGAACCCACCGGGGCGAGTGCCCAGGCGCCCGAGACACGGGGTCGAGCGAGTAGTGAACCCCTTCGGGCATCCGCTCGCCGCGTCGCTTAGGGGACACGCACAACGGAGCTGCGAGTCATACACTCTGCGCTCGATCGGCCCGTGCGGGCGGCGACGGACCAGTCGCGAGTGTGCTATGCACACCGGGTGTCTCACTTGAACGTCTGGCTGTGTTCGGTCGCGATGGTGTCCTTTGCGTGCGGGACTCACGGCGAGCACAACTCGGATCCTTCTGCTGATGACCCTGAAGAATCTACTTACCGGCCAAGTGGAGAAGTGATTCTGGAGCTGGGGATCTTCCAAGAACAGCGCTACCGCCCCATCAAGGAAGGTGATGCGCTGCCGATTATCTATGGTCTACAAGGGGGCACCTGGGTGATGCCGGCGGTGCGGGCGCGGGGGATCGAGTTAGACGTGCATCTGAGAGCTCAGCTCGAAACCTCGTCGGGCGAAATGGTGGGGACCGTGTCGGCGGACACCAGGTTCGTCGTGGCGTCTGACGGTTGGGTTGAAATCGCGGCGCTACCAATTCCGGTGCAGCACGAACCGCCGAACGAGTTTGAGTCGATAAACGACCTCTACGGCGAAGTGGCGACCCTTCAGATCGAGATCGAGGACAAGTCGGGTCGGAGCAGCGGCGTCTCGCGCCAGTTGGTGCTGACCATGCGCTGACCAGATGCGGGTGCCCAGGGGGGAATGTGGGGCAAAGCGTACTGGCTTGGGTGCCAGAAACGTCGCTCAGCCCTTCCTTCAGCGGCTTTGCTGACGCAGAATCGTTGTCATGCAGACCCACAAGAGCCAGTGGTTGACTCGAGCGGTGCTGGTGGTCATCAGCGCCGTCTCCTTCGGCGCCTGCCAGAAACCCGCACCTGCGCCCGCCAAGGTCCCCGAGCCCACCCAAATGACAGAGGCCCCGGACACGACGTGGGACGCCGCCGACGCTGGCACTGAGCCCAATTCGGGGAACAAGCGAAAGAAAGAGCCGGAGCTGCGTCGCTCCGCGCGCCCGGAGCTGAAACTCCGGAACGATTCGAAGATCCAAGCCAGTGTGGACTCGTCGGGCGCGGAACTGATCTTGGGCGCCAAGGCCGCGCTGGTATTTCCCGTCAGCGCGTTATCAAGCGCCGTCGCCTACAGCTTTGCTCAGCGCCAGGGACCGGTCGGCCCCAAGCGTATCGGCCTCAACTACACGTTCGGGCCAGCGGTGACCTCCGCGGGGGAGCCCTTCGTGTTGGAGTTGCCGTTGCCCGAGTGGGCCAAGGAGGCGAATTTTGCGATCGTTCACCTCACCGGTGAGAAACGGAAGATGGGATGGGTCGTAGTCGCCCCGACTCGCGTGGACAGTAAGAAGGGCGTTGCTGTGCTTGAGACGCCGGAGCTGCCGGATGGCATGATCTACCTCACCTCGGACAAGCCGGACTGAGCACAGCACGACTAGGGGAGAGGGTTTTTGGTTGTTGGAGATGAGCGCCCTGTGCATATGAATACCCAAGGCCCGGCCCTGCCGCCCCGGTTGACCTCGGAGTGGTGTCTAGTGACGGTATGCGAGGCCGGATAGTGCCGCGGCTCAGCTGGTTACTTCCGGTCGGGTTTCTCGCCGCGGCCTTTGGCTTAGGCGTACGCGACGTCACGCTGGTCCCACTATACATCCAGTTGCTGGTTGCCGTGGGTGGCGCAGTGGCGGGCTACAGCGTGTCAACGGTCAAGCCAAGGTTAGCAGGGACGTTGCCGGTCGTGCTAGGGGCCGGCGGGCTTGCATTTGGCGCCTTTTTCGGGCTCAACTATTTTTTCGCGGGCGCCACGCCAACACCGGTGGTTGTGCCCATTGTTGGGCGAGGCTGTAGAAACTGCGGGAAAGCGGACCGCAGCTTGCACAGGCCTACGGTGCAGGTTCTTCTCGATGAGCGTCAGCTGGAGTTTGACTTCGATGCCGCCGATTTCTCCAGTGTCGAGCGAGCCCAGGCACTCACGCTGCTGGTGCACCCAGGGGGCTTAGGGTTCAAGGTGATCGAGAACTGGCGCCTCTCCCCGTAATTCGGACGTCGCCAGCGAACTACTGTGCACTTCTATCGGCACGGCGCGCTGTCGCCCGGTGCTCACTCGACTCGATCTTTGGACGCTTTACGTGCATCGAAGAGCCTCTGATCGATGTCCAAGAAGCGTTTCGCGAGGGCGCCGAGAAACTTGCCGATCAGCCCGTGGTGTACGAGCCCTTCGCTCAAAGAGCGAGAACTCAGCACCTGAACCTCGACCTGTTCTTCTGCAATCACGGTAGCGGAGCGGAGCGCACCTGTGACTAACCCCACCTCGCCGAAGACCTCGCCTGGTCCAATCATGCGCAGCTCCTGCTGGTCGACGCCCGATGCACGGGTGACTCGACACTGACCGCTCTTGAGCACGAAGGCGCTATCGGACGCGTCCCCCTCACGAACGATCACCTCGCCGGGCGCGAAGCGCAGGATCTCGAACCAGCCTCCCCCGCGCAAGATTCCGCGAATATCCTCGGCGAATTCGGCAACAGTCTGGAAGCGGTCTTCTTTGCGCAGCGCCATCGCCTTCAAACAGACGCGTCGCAGCTCTGGCGACACAATTCGCCCCGACCCCAAGTCTCCCGGTGGCACAAGCCTGCGTTCACGGGCAGCGCTAAGCACTTCGGAAAGCGGGCTCAGGTCATACGGCGGGCGTCCCGTCAGGATCTCATACAACACGGCACCGAGTCCGAAGATGTCCGTACTGGTGTCCGTGTCCTCGGTGTTGCCGCTCGCTTGCTCGGGAGCCATGTACGCCGGCGTGCCTACCAAAGACCCGCGCTGGGTGCTGGTCGCGGGCGCTGAAGTCTCGAGAGCCTGCACCGGTAGAAGAGCCCGGTCGTCGCGCTCGGCTGCAGGCGGGTCGTTCGGTTCAGGTTCGGATTGTGGACCGCCCCCGGGCAGGACCTTCGCGATGCCCCAGTCCATCACGTAGACCTCGCCGTGGGCTCCGACCATGATGTTCGCTGGCTTGAGATCGCGATGCACGACCCCACGACTGTGCGCGAACGCGATGGCGTCACAGACCTTGAGCAAGTCACGCAGATATTGTTCGAGCGTGTCGGCATCGTGGCTCAGAGCCATCGAGCGTAGGATCCGTTCGCCCAGCGTTTCTCCCTCCACGAGCTTCATCACCAAATCACAACTGCCCGCCTCGCGTTGCAGCATGTCATAGACGGGGACGATGTTCGGGTGCTGAAGCCATCCGGTTAGGCGTGCTTCTTGCCAGTAACGGGGCGCAGAATCCTGAGCGGCGGCGACTCGTGGGTAGCGCTTTACCGCCACCAATCGCCTCAAGTCCTGGTCGTAGGCTTCGTAGACGCTCGCTGAACCTCCGTCACGGAGGTGCCGACGGATCAGGTAGCGGCTGTCTATCGGACCAAAGCTGCGTGGTCCCGAGAGAGAGATAGGAGCGGTACTGAGCAGATGGCTATCGGTGGTCCGCGCGGCATCGTCACTCATTAGGGGGGAACCTAACCGACCCCCGCAGGGCTGCCTAGTCCCAAACCGAAAACCCCAACCTGAGAACGCTGGTAGTCCGTACAGGTGCGGCGGCCACTCAAGAACAGCCTAAAGAACTGTCGAGAAGCTGTTTGGACGCACCGGGCAGGGTTGCACGCGCCGGGCAGAGTTAGAAGCGCCGGGCAGTGGGTGCCGCGCCTCGACCCAAAAGTAGCCTGGTGGAGAAGTGCACTTCGCGGCGCCAGCTACAGCGCGTGCGCACGTTCGGTTAAACCAACAGCGCTTTCAAATCATCAGGCAATGGCGATGACAGCTCGAACGCTTTCACGTGGGGACCACCAGGCCACATCAAATAGCTTGCGTGGAGCGCGTGCCTATTGAGTCCTGGAACCGACGGTCCGTGGTACAGGGTGTCGCCGAGGAGCGGGTGTTTGGCGAAGCTCAATTGCGCGCGGAGCTGGTGGCGATAGGCGCGGCTCACGGTTAACTCAAACAGCCACCCCTGGTTCTCGCGTTGAAGCACTCTGAATTGGACACGACCTTCGCGGCTGTGTGGCTGCTCTTTCGCGGAGCAGCGGACTCGGCGGGAGTGCTTCGGATCGGGCCCAACGTAGGCAATCAGCTCGCCTTGGTCCGGCAAGGTGCCCGGGGCGGTCACGCCTAGGTACTTCTTCTTCAGGTGTCCCGCGCGCAGACCCGCCGTGAGCTCTAGAAACGCCTGTTCGGTACGCGCGGCGATGATGAGCCCCGAAGTGTTGTTGTCCAAGCGATGCAGGAGTCCAGGCTCCAGCTCATTGTGACCCACGCCTTGCATCTCCGGGTAGCGAGCGATCAGCGCATTGGCGATGCAGCCCAGCTCACCGCGCCGCAGCGGGGCCGTTGCCACCCCGGCGGGTTTCTCGACGATCACGACGCTCTCGGTCTCTAGCGCGATGTTGAGCGGGAGCCCAGCATCGGGCGCAGCTTCGGAATGCCGTGGCATGTCCACCAGCAAGACGTCGCCGGCCTGGACCAGGTCGCCTTTGGTGACCAGACGATCGTTCAGCTTGACCTTGTGCTCGTTGGTCAGACGCCGGACTTCAGTGCGAGACAGGCGAGGCACGCGGTCCAAAAGCACGCGGTCCACACGATGACCGGCCTCCTCAAGCTGGATCAAGAATTCTAAGGATCGCATGCGAGCGCTGAGCTTAGCTTGCGCTTTTCTGACTGTCGACCGCGCGGCGTATTCCCTCGACCACCGGCGCGAGCTCCCGCCGCCTCAGCTTGTACAGGGAGCGGTTTGCAACCAGCACGCTTGAGATCTCACAGATCGTTTCCGTCTCTACCAGGTTGTTCTCCCGCAGCGTCGAGCCCGTCTCGACCAAGTCGACAATCACGTCGGACAGGCCGACGATGGGACCGAGCTCGACCGAACCCTGGATATAGATCACCTCGGGCTGAAGGCCCTTAGCCGCGTAGTGCTGGCGAGCGATTCGGGGGTACTTCGTCGCTACCCGAGGCAGCTCCGGAATGACCGCGCCAGCGGGAGCGGCTACCGCCATCCGGCATTTACCGATCCCAAGATCCACCAGGAGGTAGAGATCGTAGGCGCGCTCAAGCAAGGTATCGCGGCCGCTGATCCCCAGATCCGCTGCGCCGGATTCGACGTAAGTGGGAACGTCGTCAGGCTTCAGGAGCAAGAAGCGGATCTTGCCGTCGGGCGTCGTGCGCACGAGCGTGCGATCGTCTTGGTCAAGACAGGTGGCGTCAACGCCCGCCAGGGCAAGCAGAGGGATCAAGACTTTGCTGATACGCCCCTTAGGCACAGCAATGGTGATGGGCTGAGTTGAGGAGAAGGACGTCACGCTGGAACTCACGGGGTGTCGTCGGTGAGACGGATGCGCGTGATGTTCGCCCCGGCTCCACCGAGCTTCTTTTCGATTTGTTCGTAGCCGCGGTCCAGGTGGTAGACGCGGCGCACGATGGTCTCGCCTTCAGCGGCGAGCCCGGCGATGATTAAGCTCGCGCTCGCGCGCAGGTCAGTAGCCATCACGCTTGCACCCTGCAGCCGGGTGGAGCCGTTGACGAACGCGATGTTGTGGCGCGTTTCGATACTGGCTCCCATGCGCTTCAGTTCGGGGACGTGCATGAAGCGGTTTTCGAAGATGGTTTCGGTCAACACCGAGCGCCCTTGCGCCCCGCACATCAGCGCCATGAACTGCGCTTGCATGTCGGTCGGGAAACCCGGGTGGGGCTGGGTGGTGATGTCGACCGCCCGTAGCGTCCCCTCGCGGACGACGCGCGCGCCGTCCCCTTCGCGGTCCACTGAAACACCGGCTGCGCGCAGCTTGGCGATCACGGGTTCAAGATCGCTCACGGGTGCGCCCTTCAAGAACACATTGCCACCCGCGATGCCGACCGCGGCCATGAAGGTGCCCGCTTCAATCCGGTCGGCGATCACCGCGTGGTCAAAGGGATCGAGGGAGTCTTTGCCTTGGATGGTGATGGTGTCTGTGCCCGCACCGCTAACGCCGGCGCCCATCTTGTTCAAGACTCGTCCGAGCTCTTCGACCTCGGGCTCCCGCGCGCAGTTGACGAGCGTGGTCACGCCCTTGGCTAGCGCCGCCGCCATCATCAGGTTTTCAGTGCCGGTGACTGTCGGCATGTCGAAGACGAACTCGGCGCCGCGTAGCCGGCCCGCTTCGGCATAGACGTAGCCGTGCTCGACGCGCACCTTGGCACCCAGCGCTTCGAGCCCGCGCAGGTGTTGATCGATGGGACGCGCGCCAATCGCGCAACCACCGGGCAGCGACACCTTGGCTCGGCCGTGCCGAGCGACGAGGGGTCCCAGCACGAGCACGCTGGCGCGCATCTGACGCACGAGCTCGTAGGGCGCTTCGGGGCGGACCCCGCCACTACCGAGCTCAGCGGTGCGCACCTCCGGGCAATCGACGATGGTGTCGCGCCCCAAGAACCGCAGCAGCGCCGCGGTCGTGTGTATGTCCCGCAGGGCGGGGACGTTACGCAGCTTGCAGCCGCCATCTGTGAGCAAGGTCGCACACAGAATGGGCAGAGCTGCGTTTTTTGCGCCACCTACGGCTATGGTGCCCGCCAAGGGGGGCCCGCCGATCACACGAATCGCGTCCATCACCTCCGGCCGTACGCCGAGGGCCTAGGTTTCGCAAGAGCCCGGGTGTCGCGAATGGGTTTTGTATGGCGCTAGGGGTGAGCCGGCCACTGGGACTGAGACCGCGTAGAGGCGACTTCTGAACGCCGCGGAGAGTCATTCGTGACTTGGCTCGGGCCCGCACAGACAAAGAGCGGCCCAGGTTTCGCCTCAAACTCCCGAGCGAACTCCAAGTCGGGAGTTCAGAAACCTCCGTCGAGCACGACTTCGCCCCGTACGCCCACCTGGTACGAAGAGACTCGGCGTTCGAAAAAGTTAGTGAGTTCTTGCACGTCTTGCAGGTCCATGAAGGCGAGCGGATTCTTGGTTCCGTAAATGGGAGGCAGTTCGAGTTGGCCCAGTCGCTGATCCGCGATGTACTCCAAGTAGCCGCGGACGTCCTGGACCGAGAGACCCACAAGCCCCTTGCCAAGTAGATCTTCGGCGAACTGGGTCTCGCACTCCACCGCTTCGCGCAGCATCTGTCGCACCTCCGCGATGAACGTCGCATCGACCAGATCGGGCTCTTCGCTACGAATCGTACGCACAACGCTGAAGGCGAATTCCATATGCGCGCTCTCATCGCGAAACACCCAGTTGGTGCCCGTAGCCAGGCCATGGAGTAACCCGCGCGAGCGCAGGTAGTACACGTAGGCGAATGCCGCGAAAAAGAACAAGCCCTCGATGCACGCGGCGAAAGCGATCACGTTCTTCAAGAAAGTTCGCCGGTCAAGCTGGCTATCTAGCCGATTGAGTCCTTGAATTGAGTCGATCCAATGAAAACAGAACTGGGCCTTCTTCGCGATCGATGGGATGTGCTCTACGGCGGAAAAGGCCCGGGCGCGGGCCTCAGGATCCGGCACATAGGTATCGAGCAGCGTCAGATAGAACTGGACGTGCAGCGCTTCCTCGTAGAGCTGGCGAGACAAGTACATCCGTGCTTCGGGTGCGTTCAGGTGCTTGTAGAGGTTCAGCACTAGGTTGTTCGCGACGATGCTGTCTCCTGTCGCGAAGAACGCAACCAGGCGTTCAATCAGGTGCCTTTCCCCCGGCCCTAGTTTACGCAGGTCGTCGACATCGGAAGCGAAGTCCACCTCCTCTACTGTCCACGTGTTCTTGATCGCGTCGCGGTACATATCGTAAAACTCAGGATATGCCATCGGGCGCAAAGATAGACACGCCCCGGGTTCGAGCAGGGCGACCGGACGTGCCACGTTGCTCGCCGATTCAGTGCTCGCCGATGTAGTGCTCACTGACACGCCTCACACGTCTCTGGGTTCTCGAGCGAGCACGTGACGGCGCGTGCCCCTTTTGGCTCTACCGATGGCGGTGCAGGCGTAGCCGTCGTCTTCGCGATCCTCGTTGCTGGCCGCGAACGCAAGTAGTATGTCGTCTTGAGACCGCGTTTCCACGCGTAGAAGTACATCGAGGACAGCTGTCCGATATTTGGATTCTCGCTGAATAGGTTTAAAGACTGACTCTGATCGATGAACGCCCCGCGACCGGCTGCCATGTCGATCAATGATCGCATCGGTACCTCCCAAGCCGTTCTGTAAAGCCGACGAAGCGCCTCCGGCAGCTCCGCAAATCCCTGGACGGAGCCCTCCGCGAGTTTGAGGCGATTGCGACAATCTTCAGACCACAGGCCAAGCGCTTGCAGGTCGTTGACCAAGTATCGGTTCACCTGCATGAACTCGCCGGACAGCGTTTCACGCTTGAACAGGTTGGAGACCTGCGGTTCGATACACTCGTAACAGCCCGCGATCGCGGCGATCGTGGCCGTCGGCGCGATCGCAATCAAGAGCGAATTACGCAGACCTTGCGATCGCACCCGCTGCCGAAGCGCCTCCCAGCGCGCCGAGTCACTGGGGACGACCCCCCAAGCGTCAAACTGCAATTCTCCCCGTGCTGCTCGTGTTTGAGCGAAGGCCGGATGCGAGCCTTGATCCGCGGCTAAGTCGCATGATGCGCTCAGCGCATGGTAGTAGATTTCCTCCGCTATCTTTCGCGAAAGCGCCACTGCCTCCTCCGAGTCGAACGGCAGCCTCAGCTCGAAGAAGACGTCCTGCAAGCCCATGACTCCGAGACCTACCGGTCGCCAGCGAGCATTCGACTGCGCTGCAGATGGGATTGGGTAGTAGTTGCGATCGATTACGTGATTAAGCTGTCGCACCGCGATGTGAACGATGCGCTCAAGTTTAACGAAGTCGAAGCACCCATCAGTGACTAGTCGCCCAAGACTAATGGAACCGAGGTTGCAGACGGCGGTTTCGTCGCTCGAAGTGACCTCTAAGATTTCTGTGCACAAGTTCGATAGGTGAACGGTGTGTCCGGCCTCTGCAGTCTGATTGCAGGCAGCATTGGCCCTGTCTTTGAAGATCATCCAACCGTTGCCAGTCTCCGCCAACGTGCGCATCATCCGTGCGTACAGCTCGCGCGCCTTCACCGTACGCGAGGCCAACCCGGATCGCTCGGCCATTTCGTACGCTCGGTCGAACTCTTCCCCCCACAAATCCACAAGCTCGGGCACGACCTTAGGATCAAACAGGGAGAAATCTGAGTCAGCCTCGACTCTGCGCATGAACAAGTCACACACGAAGTTGGCTAAATTGAGATTGTAGGTGCGACGCGATCCATCGCCCGTATTGTCGCGCAGCTCCAAGAACTCTTCGATATCGGCGTGCCACGGCTCCAAGTAAACCGCACACGCCCCCTTGCGTTTGCCACCCTGGTTTACGGCCGCGACGCTAGCGTCTAGCGTCTTCAGCCATGGCACGATACCGCTGGAGTGCCCGTTCGTTGACTCAATCAACGAGCCCCGCGAGCGCACCCGCGTAAACGACAGCCCTATCCCACCGGAGAACTTCGATAGCAACGCGACGTCGGTGTACTTTTTGTAAATGCTCTCCAGGTGGTCCTCCGGTGAGTCCAGCAAGAAGCACGATGAGAGTTGTTCGTGGCACGTCCCGGCGTTGAACAACGTGGGTGAGCTTGGCAAGTACTCGAGCGATGATAGCAGCCGGTATAGGTTCAGCGCGTCGAAGACGTTTTCTGACAGCGCGCACGCTACGCGCATGAAGAAGTGCTGAGGAGTCTCTATCACTTGTCGCGTCTGAGGATGGCGTAGCAAGTATCGGTCGTAGACCGTGCGCAGTCCGAAGTACTCGAAGAGCGAGACTTTCTCCGGTTCAATGCTGTCGTTCAGCTTGCGGGCAGCTCGAGAGACGAACGCCATGAGCCGTTCGTTAATCAAGCCAAAGCGGTGCCCGAGTGCGATCGACTGCGAGAAAGAATGCACGTCTTGAGTTGCGACCTCTTTCTCGATGTACATGCCGAGCAAGCGTGCCGCTAGTCGCGAGTACTCGGGCTCATCAACGATCAAGCTGGCGGCAGTCTGAATCGACAACTGGTCCAGAGCCTGAGTGCTAGCGCCATCGAATAATCCACCGATCGTTTTCAGCGCGATACGCATTGGGTCAACGCGCTCCAACCCGAAAGCCGAGCGTCCAACAGCGCGCACTATCTTATTTAGGTCTACCGGCTCGAAGCTACCGTCACGCTTCTGCACACGCATGGCGGTTACGGATTCAGTCGGAGGTGGGTGATACGGGGTACGGCTAACGGGCTCCGTACCGTGAGAGAAATGACGCGTCTCCCGCAAGTCGATCGCTTGAACCATGATGATGTGTGTCCCTCGAAGCAGCCGCGAGCGCATGCGCTCGCTGGGTTCGCCGTCAAGAGGCGCAAAGGCCCCCGACGATTGCCTGCCACCTCGCCCACGCGGGGTTTCAAGCTCACCGCGGCGGAGCATCCGCTCGCGGACCTTTGGCAGGTCTTCGGACTTATGAGCTTTCGCGACTGGTCGCGTTTCCTACTGCTCGCCGCTTCCCAAGTCTCCAAACGGACTCAGTGCACCCGGGCGAGGTTCGTTCTCAAATACCGCTGCGTGGACAATCCCGGATTCACACCGGGTTCCCTATTCGCCTGAACTCGCGCTCAGGCACCAAAAGCAGTGCCCAAGATATAGGGGTAGGATCGCTCTGTCAACACTATGGGTAGTGGATACTGCTCAAACGATGAGCGTCTCCGATATTCAGCCCTGCCGTCGGGCCGACTGCCGGTCGGCAGGGACCGACCCCCTTAGGGGTGTGATTCGAACCCGAATGCAGGCGGAGGTCCGCAAACCGTCACTGGCCCGCGGCAAGTGCCCAACCGAGGAGCCCGACAACCCCTACGGTCGCAACTAACATCCACAGGATACCGGGCAAGAAGTACGGCATGACCATTAACACCAAGCCCGCGACCACCTGCGGGTAGCGCTCCTGCTTGCGTCCGAAACTAAACAGTACGAACCCCACGCTGGAGATCAGAAACGAAACCACAAGATGACCGACGTTCACGGGAGCCCGTAACCTTAGCGCAGGTCTACGCTGCGCGTCCAGCCGCGACCCGCTGCGCCAACCGCCGGACCTTGGCGTCTGTGTCGGTGAGCGCCGCACTCAGCAGCCAACCGTAGCGGTCGGGCTCCGCTTGGTAGCGCCTGGATAAGGCCCGCGTGGCGGCGCGACGCACCGCGCCGGACTCGTCCGTAATCAGCTGCTCGAGCAGGTGCTCATTCCAGACGGCTTCGTCCGTTAGCAGCATCGCCTGGGCGATACATTCGCGCTGGGTGGCACTCCGTGAAAAGACCCATTCCGCAGCGCAGCTCATCGCGGAGACGCCGGTGAGTCGGCGCAGGCGCTGTCCGAGAGCGCGCGCGGCGGCGCTCCGCACGGCCCCATGGGAGTCCTCGGACAGCTTGCGCAGGATCCCCTGAGCGAAGACAGCGTCAGCAACGCCGCTCAAGTCGCCGGTCGCGTCGGCCGCATGAATTCGAACGGCCGCGCGCGGATCGTCCACGAGCAGATGCAACAAGCGCCGCTGAGACGTCTTATCGAGCCCCTTGTCCTCAGCGTCGAGTACCTGACTGATCACCGCCTCCGGGAGCAGTGGCCGCGGTTCGCCGGCGACCGCCCCGCTGGAAAGCAACAGTGTCGCGGCCGATCCAGCGCAGAAGGCGAGCCCTGATAACCTCTTTTTTGCCATGATGAATCCTCGTTGTTCGGGGTCTGGTGCTCACAACCCGGAGCGGCAAGCCTTCATTCCTGCTTTCGCTGCGCTTGTCATCAAGGCACCCGTGTGGACGTCGCTTGCCAATACGTCACGAGCGGCGCCGCTATTGAGCCGGCTCTCCAAGGCGGAAGGCCCTTGGCGCCAGTTTGCGTGGGGTTCATAGTCTGGCTCTGATGGCGCTTGAGTCTTTCCATCCGGCGGTCTCCGCGTGGTTTTCTGCTGCCCTCGGGGAACCGACCCCGCCGCAACTGGAAGGTTGGCCTGCGATTGCGCGCAGCGAACACACGCTGATTGCCGCCCCGACTGGAACTGGTAAGACCTTAGCCGCGTTTCTAGCCGCGCTGAATGAACTGACCGTCGAGGCGCTGACGGGGACCCTGCCAACAGAAACGCGTGTGCTCTATCTCTCGCCGCTCAAGGCGCTCTCGAACGACATCGAGAAGAACCTGCAGCAGCCGCTGGTTGGGATCTCACAGCAACTTGAGCGCTTAGGTTACCCACCGGTCCAGATCTCAACGATGGTGCGCACGGGGGACACCCCAGCGAAAGACCGCGCCAAGATGACGAAGCGGCCGCCGCATATCGTCGTGACCACGCCGGAGTCGTTGTTCATCTTGCTCACGAGTGATGGCGGGCGGCGCATGCTGAGCACAGTA
>JBDKJZ010000099.1:0-12785 GCA_039796375.1 Pseudomonadota bacterium | reverse complement strand
GAATCTTAGGATCTGCGACCCGGCTATGGGCGCGGGGGTCTTTCTACTCGAGGCCCGCCGTTTCCTCGCTGAGCGACTAGACGGCGCTCAGGGGCTAGAGCGGTGCTTGTTCGGGCTCGATCTCGATCCGCGAGCCGTGCTGTTGACTCGCCTCGGATTGTTTTTGGACTCCGCGACGGCCCATCGCTGCGCATCCAGCGCGGGAGTCAAGGCACAGCTGAGGGTTGCCGATGGTCTAGGCCCGGGGTTCGGCGCGGAGCGTTTCGACGTTGTGCTCGGAAACCCACCCTGGGTCGCCTATGCGGGGCGCGCCGCGCAGCCGCTCGACGCGGAACGTGCCGCCTTCTTCTCCGAGCGATTCGAAGCTTTCCGAGGCTATCGGACTCTGCATGGCCTATTCGTCGAACGCGCCGCGGAGCTACTCAATCCGGGCGGACGCCTGGCGCTGGTGCTTCCAACAAGCGTGAGCGACCTGGGCGGGTATCGCGCCACCCGCGCGGCTCACGACGCCTGGTGCAAAGTGGACGCGGAGCTGCCCGATTTCGCGGACGGGGCGTTCGATGGCGTATTCCAACCGAGCATGGCGGTGTTGTCGACGCGCCGTTCGAAACGCGTAGAAGCGAGCGGAGCCGTCTGGCCATTGGCCCGGACTGACCTCAGCTCCAGCGCTGAGCTGCTGCTCGGGCGGCTGTCGGCGCTGCCCAACGTTCCGCGCGAATTATTCGGCGAACGCGGTTACCAAACCCGCCCCCATGACCGCCACCAGCTGCGCCCATTCTACCCCGAAGAGGAGGGAACGCGGGCGCTGCGAACCGGCACAGAAGTCCTGGAATTCAGGACGCTGCCACCGAGATACAACGTCGACCCTGAGAAACTTCAGACGCCACTCAAACCGGTGGCGCAGTGGCGGGACGTCGCCCTGCTGATCCGTCAAACCGCGCGTTTCCCGATCGCCAGCCCAGCCGACGGTGAGGCGTTTCGCAACTCGATTCTCGCGGGTTTCGAGCACCCAGACTTCAGTCGCCAACTGCTACTGTGCTGGCTCAATTCCGAAGCGATCCGCTGGTTCCACTACCACGCGCATCGGGACGCGAGACAGGGCATGCCCCAACTGAAGATCGCCCACCTGCGTTCGCTTCCTGCCCCGCCACCCAAAGGCAGCCGGCTCGGCTCAGCGCTCCACGCGCTGGGCGACACGCTCTACAACGCGAACGCGGGCATCGGTCCGCTAGAGCGCACTCAGCTCAACCGCTGGGTCTGTGAAGCCCTCCAGCTGGACAAGCAGGACCGCAAGCTGGTAAGCGACTGGGCCCAGAAAACGCCCCCTCCGAAGCCTAGAACCCGAGTCGCTGTAGCAAAACCATGACCGTTGACGTCCAAGCGCCGGCCCTTGTTCCCCCGCGCCCCCCCTCGCCCATGGCTCGCTGCGCGGTCTCTATTGTCGTTCCGAGCCTGAACGAAGCTGAGAGCCTTCCCGAGCTGGCCAAACGGATTGAGGCAACGCTTGGCGACCGCGGCTTGCAGGAAGACTACGAAGTTATCTTCGTGGACGACGGCAGCACTGACGACAGCTGGAAGGTGATGTGCGCGCTCAATCGCGATGATCCTCGGGTCCGCGGCCTGCGCCTTAGGTCCAACTTTGGCAAAGCGATGGCACTCACCACTGGCTTCGCTGAAGCGCGCGGCGAAATCGTGCTTATGATGGACGCCGATTTGCAAGACGACCCAGCCGATCTTCCGGCCTTTATCGAGAAGATCCGCAGCGGACTCGACGTGGTAGTCGGCTGGAAAGTGAAGCGCCAGGACCCGCTCTCCCGACGCGTCGCGTCCAGAATTTTCAACGGCACCGTGGGCTATTTCACCCGAGTGCGGCTTCACGACATGAACTGCGGCTTCAAGGCGTACCGCCGCGAGGTGATCGAGACCATTCCCGTCTACGGCGACCTGTTTCGTTTCATCCCAGCCCTCGCTGCCTCCGAGGGGTTCAAGGTCGCGGAGGTCCCAGTCAACCACCACGCACGCGCGCACGGCCGCTCGCGCTACGGTCTTGAACGGATTACGCGCGGGTTCTTTGACCTGCTCAGCGTCCTGTTTTTGACTCGGTACGCTCGTCGCCCGATGCACTTGTTTGGGCTGATGGGCCTCTTCACTGGGCTCTGCGGTAGTGCTATCGCCGCGTACTTGACCGGCCTTTGGCTCCTAGGGGAGAGCATCGGCTCCCGCCCCCTGCTGCTGCTCAGCGTGATGCTGATGGTCATGGGTGTACAGCTAGGAAGCCTGGGGCTAATTGGTGAGTTTCTGACGTACCAGAACCAGAAGCACCGCATGGCGGAGAAGCTCCCTGTGCGAAACCGCACTTGAACGCCACTGCGCCGAATTTGGGCGCCATCAGCGGTGCTTCCGTGAATTGAGACGATCCGAATGAGCCTACTTAGCGCCCACGACCTCACCAAGAGCTATGGTGCTGTCACCATCCTAAACGGAGTCTCTGTCACGCTGTCGCGCGGAGAACGCGTCGGGTTGGTTGGCAACAACGGTGCCGGAAAGAGCACTCTCGCGCGTATCCTGTCCGGTCAGGAAGTCGCCGACACAGGTGAGCTGATGCAGGAGCGCGGCTCGCGCGTGGGTTACCTCGCTCAGGTCCCAATACTTGATGAAACACTGACCGCTCGGCAGACAGCCGCGCTGGGGCTGCTCGCATGGAGCCGCGTCAAGGAGCGCTACGACGAGCTGTCGGAGCGGCTATCCACCGCTCCAGCAGAGGAAGCGGACGACCTGCTGCGAGAGCAGGAAGTGAACGCAAACGAGCTAGAACGCCTGGGTGGTTGGGATCAAGAGCACCGGATCAGTAGCCTGCTACAGCACCTGCAGGTCCCGAATGAGAATGCCCTCATTGGCCAACTGAGCGGCGGTGAGAAACGCCGCGTATCGCTCTGCCAGCTACTGCTCTCAGCGCCCGACCTAATGGTCCTGGACGAGCCCACCAACCACCTGGACACCGAGACTAGTGACTGGCTTGAGCGCTACCTGCTGGACCAGTTCAAGGGAGCGTTGCTGCTGATCACCCACGACCGCTACTTCCTCGATCGTCTTGTGAACCGCACTTTGGAGGTGCACCAAGGCGCGCTCATCAGCTTCGACGGGGGGTGGGAGGAGTATTTGCTCGCGAAAGCTGAGCGCGCGGACCTCGATTCCCGAACCGAATCGAACCGGCAAAATTTTCTCCGGCGGGAAATCGAGTGGCTCAGGCGACAACCCAAAGCGCGCGGCACTAAGCAAAAGGCCCGCACCCAACGCGCCGAAGAGGCGCTGGGAAAGGGCCCCAGTGGCGGACCCAAGGACCTCAATCTGAGTGTGACCAGCCGTCGGCAGGGCCACGACATTCTCGAGTTCGACCACGTTCAAATGCGGATCGGCGACCGGGTGTTGGTCAAAGACCTGCACCTGACGATGACCCGCGGACAACGCATCGGGATCATCGGCCACAACGGCTGCGGAAAGACCACGTTGCTGCGCGCGGTGACCGCCGAGTTGAAGCCGACGCAGGGCGAAGTACGGGTGGGTAAGAACACTCACGCCGCTTACTTTGATCAAAACCGGTCAGGGCTAGATCCCGACGCAACGATCGCACACAACGTCGCCGGGTTGCGAGACAAGGTTGATTTCGGAGACCAACAGCTGACCATCTACAGCTACCTTGAGCGCTTCCAGTTCCGCGGGCTCGACCTCAAGAAGCCGGTCTCGATGCTCTCCGGCGGGGAGCGCGCGCGGGTCGCCCTTGCGAAGCTGCTACTCACCCAGACCAACCTACTGTTGCTCGATGAACCAACCAACGATCTCGATGTGACCACGCTTGGGGCCCTCGAAGATATGCTGATTGATTTTCCGGGCAGCGCGCTCGTGGTGACCCATGATCGCTACTTCCTGAACCGGGTGGCCACGGACATCCTCGCTTTCGAAGGCAACGGCGAGGTCGTGCACTACGTCGGCAACTACGACACCTACAAGGCTCTGCGACCAAAACCTGGCTACTCCGAAAACGTCCAAGCACGAGCCCCTGCTGCGGGCGTTTCCGGCCATGCCCCCTCGCCTTCAATCGGCGAGTCCGGCGTCCCCTTCCGGAGCAGATCCACTTCTGGGCTTGGGTCATCCGAGGGCCAATCGGGGAAGAAACTGTCCTATAAAGAGCTTCGTGAGCTCGAAGGCTTGGTCCTCAGGATCGCTGAGCTAGAGGCAGAAACCAGCGATCTTCAAGCTCAGCTTGCCAATGCGAACCTTTACCGAGCAGACCCGCAACAAGCACTCGCGTTTCAAGAGAGCTTGACTGCCAAGAACGCTGACCTCGAAGTCGCAATGTCTCGCTGGGAGGAGCTCGAAACCCGCCGCGAGACCGCCGGGCAGTAACTATTGACGCAACATCGAGTGATGTTGCGCCGAGCAAACACTGGTCGCGACTTGGGGTAACGACAACGAGATCGCGTAGGTGAGACCGGATGCGCCTCGCCTAGGCGCGCGGCAAGTAGCGCCGCTGCAGGTGGTGAATAAAATAGTGGGAGTTCAGCGGTTCGCCCGTGGCGTCAGTCAAGAGCTGTTGAGTGCTGACACTGCTAGCCCGAGCCCAGATGTGCTGGCGTAGCCAGTCGTTGAGCAGTCCGAAATTTCCAGCAGCGATCGCCTCTGGGATCGCAGGCACTGCGCGACGGGCGTGTTCATAGAGCTGAGCTGCGGCCATCGCGCCCAGGGTGTACAACGGGAAATAGCCGAAGGCGCCGCTTGGCCAGTGCACATCCTGCATACACCCGTCGCGGTCATTGCCCAGCGTGGACACGGAAAGCAGCAAGCGCATCCCAGTGTCCCACGCCTCCGGCAGGTCGCGGACCCTGAGCTTGCCGCCAAGCAAGTCGCGTTCGATTTCGTAGCGCAGCAAGACGTGGGAAGGATAGGTGACCTCGTCCGCGTCGACTCGAATAAAGCTGCGCTTGACCCGGGTATAAAGGCTGGCGAGGTTCTGTGGGGTGTAGGCGAGCGGTTGGGCTCGCGACTGCTCTGGGAACGCGGTCCGAAATCCGGGCGCCGCGAAGCGCAAGAACTCTGGGCTCCGGCAGACCTGCATCTCCTGCAGGAGACTCTGGCTTTCGTGAATCAGCATTCCGCGGGCCTGCCCAACGGGCGAGTGCTCCCAGTGGGCGGGCAGCGCTTGCTCGTACTTGCCGTGTCCCGCCTCATGCAGGACTCCCATAATGGCCGAGGTGAAGTCGCGCTCGTCGTAGCGGGTGGTGAGCCGCACGTCTCGGGGGACTCCGCCACAGAACGGGTGATGGCTAGTGTCTAGGCGCCCAATACTTAGATCGAAGCCAGTCGCGAGCATCAGCTCCTGAGCGAGCGCGCGCTGCTGATCCAACGGAAAGGGTCCGAGCGGCACTATAGGCGCTTCTGCCCGCTGGTGTTCGATGACTTGTTCTGTGAAGGAGGGCAGGAATGCCCGTAACTCGGCGAAAATGACGTCAATATCCTCAGCACGCGCTCCCGGCTCGTATTCGTCGAGCAGAGCATCGTACGGACTACACCCGAGGTGCTCCGCGAGCGCCTGCGCCACCTGAATCTTCAGAGCCACGACCGACTCAAGCAGAGGCGCAAATGCCATAAAATCGTTCGCCGCGCGGCACTGGCGCCACGCCTGCTCACACGTCTTCTCGGCCTTGGTGGACGCCTCCACGAGATCCCCTGGAACCGCCGTCGCTCGGCGCCACGCACGGCTCATCTCTTTCAGATTGGCCCGTTCCCAGGCTCCGAGATCTCGCTGGAGCTCCGCCGCCGCGAGGGCGTCCCCAAGCCAGGCCTGCGTCCTCAGGTCGTGACTGAGACTCGCTACTGTGGCCATAGCGTCAGCGCGCGCAGGACCCGCTGCGGCGGGCATGTTGACCGCTTGATCCCACTCGACGATCGCGGCCACCTCGCCCAGTTGACCGATACGACGAAAGTGTCGCGCGAGCTTCTCGTATACGGTAGCGTCCGGCGTTGCCATCAGGCGAGCATTCGCGGTGTTGCTCACGTCAGTCAAGTCCCGAGAGCGAAACTCATGAACCTGCTCCTGCTGTCGCCGTCAGAGTTCGCCGCAGGCCTGAGCGAACCCGGGCCCGTTAATGCCCACGAAGGAGTCGCGCTAGCTCGCGTCTGCCTAACTGGGCGTCGAGCGCAGCACCTGACCGATGTGCTACGGGTGGTCGTCGGGCAGCAATTGCGCGCCGGCGTCGTCGGCTTCGGATATGTCGATGCGCAGGTCGTTGAGATTGGACAAGAAGGAGTTGGACCGAAGATCCAGCTGCTGCTGAGTAACGCCTCCCGTATTCCCGAGCCTGAGCGCAAGACCTTGCTGTTGGCGGCTCCACGGCCAAAAGTCCTTTCTCGCTGTCTCGAACACGCTGCGGCACTGGGCTTCACAGAAATTCTCCTATTCCGAAGCTATCGAGTCGAGAAGTCCCATCTGCTCAGTCACAGGTCCCAGAGCGCCGACCATGAACGGCACTTGCTACTCGGCCTTGAGCAAGCGCGCAGAGTGTTCATTCCACGCGTAGATCTCTTCGAGCGCTTCCGGCCGTTTGTTGAAGACTCGCTGCCTAATCTCTTGCCGACAGGTCCCTGCTTCCTTGCACATCCACAGGCCACAACAAGGACCTCGACGTTGGAGCGCTTTCAAGGTCCTTACAGCTTGGCGATTGGTCCCGAGGGTGGATTCATCCCCTACGAGGTTCAGGCCCTGGTGACAGCCGGATTCGTCAGTGTGAGCGCGGGGGACGCTCCGCTACGCGTCGAGACTGCTCTCAGCTACCTCACCGGGCAGCTCGACCTGCTCAGTGGTCGACTTTGAAGGGCCCCAGATGGTGACCTGTGGTAGAAGGGGGGGTGCCGGTCGTCTCCTCGCTCTTCGTCTACCCGATCAAGTCCTGCAAGGGGGTCGCCTGCACCTCACTGCCGTTCGACCGGCGAGGACCGCGCCTCGATCGGCGCTGGATGCTGGTGGATCTGGATGGCAAGTTCCTCACACAGCGACAGAATCCAAGACTCGGCCGCATCCAGCCGCACCTGAGCCCCGAGGACTTTGCACGCGAAGAAGCCCAGCTCAAGGTGAGCGCGAGCGGGATGGAGGACTTCTGCCCTCCGCTCGAGCCTCACTCCCGCACCGAAGTCGAGGTCTGGGGTTTTCGGGGCCCAGCCTGGGACCTCGGGGATGAGTGCGCGACTTGGTTTAGCGATGCCATCGGGCAATCCTGCCGGCTCGTCCGCTTCGCTGACGACGTGCAGCGCAAGACGAGTCAGCGACACACGCGGCGCGCCTCTGAGGTGGCGTTCTCAGATGGCTACCCGGTGTTGCTCCTGAGCGTTGAGTCGCTCCGCGAACTCAACAGGCGCCTGGACGAGCCGGTCCCTATGAACCGGTTTCGCCCGAACCTCGTCGTGCGCGACGCCCAGCCCTTCGCTGAGGACACCTGGGGGGAGGTTCGAGCTCCAGACTTGACGCTGAGTGTGGTCAAGCCGTGTGAACGCTGTGTGATAACCACTATCGACCAAAACACGCTGACTAGCGATAAAGAGCCGCTTAAGACGCTGGCGGGTTTTCGGCGCAAAGATGGCGCCGTCGTTTTCGGACAGAATTGTGTTCACCACGGAACGGGCACGATACGAGTGGGTGACGCCCTCAGCGTGTTCTCCAAACCTGCGGCTGAGGCTTCCGAGCAATGAACACCGTGGGCTGCCGCGCTGTCGGTCGAGGGCGCGTGGGTCCGTCTCTGAGCCGCTGAAAGCCGCGATGCCGAAGGTCGTCAGCGGAACTTCAGGAAGCGGCTGCGGACGGGTCTCCAGTCCCTGCTCGTAAGAGTGGTGTGCGCCCGCAAAGAAGTCTGAAGCGGCCTGGGCGCTCTCAGCTAGGGTCCAGCCGAACCAAACACCTCGGCTCCGCGATGCGGTTTCCGCGGGAATCAGCCAAGCCGACGCTTTGAAGACCCAGCGCACTGAGCGCGCGCCGGGAGCGATGCAATACGCCGCTGCCGCAGCGTTGCTCACCGGACGGCGGGTTTGATCGCGGGAGAATGCGCAACCATTCGCGCAACATTTTTAGCCAATTGCGATCTGTTCGCTAGCCAAGCGCCGGATGCGCGGCACACTGAATAGACGGTTTCAAGTTCGCCCGGGGAGTAGCCCGCCGGACTCGCACCGCCATGTTGCGAGCTAGAGTTTTGTAGGGACACCCGAAAGGGGAGCCCTGTTTGTAGGGAGCAGACCGCTGTAGCCAAATGAAGAAAAACTACGTCGTCGACACCAACGTCCTCCTCCACGATCCACAAGCGCTGTTCAAGTTCGAGGACAACGACTTGTTCGTCCCAATCTACGTGCTGGAGGAGATCGACCGCTTCAAGCGAGACACGACTGAGCGCGGCAGAAATGCACGGGAAGTCGCCCGAGTCTTCGACGCGCTCCGTGAGGAACACGGCTCTCTGGCGGCCGGCGTCGCCCTGAGCGGCGGCGGAGTATTACGAGTGCACGTTCCGGAAAAACGACCGCATCTCGCCGTAGCACTCGATCCGAGTTCGGGGGACCACGCCATTATGCAGACGGCGATGTTCATTCGAGACGCCTCGCCGGACCGGCAAACGATCTTCATTACGATGGACGTCAACCTTCGGATCCGTGCGGACGCGCTCGGCTTGAAGACGCAGGTCTACGAGAACCAGTCAGTAGAACCTGACTCGTTGGAAAGCGGAGTCGTCGATATCGATGTCGATTCACATCAGCTTGAGAGCTTTCACGAGAGTGGCCGCATCAAGCTCGAGAATGCCGCATTGCTACCCAACGTCTGCGTGATGCTGCGTGACCAGAGCAATCTGAATCGCACAGCCCTCGGCAGGTTTCACGCTCGCGAGGGGGTGATCAAACAGCTCGCTGTACCTCGGGAGGGGGTCATGGGGATCAAGCCCCGTAACCGCGAGCAACAAATGGCGCTTGATCTTCTGCTCGACAACGAAGTGCGCCTCGTCACGCTGGTGGGGATGGCCGGCACTGGAAAGACGTTGCTGGCGCTGGCTGCGGGAATGATGCTCAGCGTGATCGAGGGCGCGTACACTCGCCTACTAGTGAGTCGCCCCGTTATCCCTCTCGGAAGAGACCTAGGGTTCTTACCAGGGGACATCCACGAAAAGATGGGGCCGTGGATGAAGCCCATCTTCGACAATTTGGAGTTCCTACTGATCGGTGGCGGAGGCAAGCGTCGCGGCGTCCCCGACATCGATTCCTTGCTCAACGGTGGCCAGATCGAGATCGAGCCACTGACCTACATCCGCGGTCGCAGCCTTCCCCGCCAATTTGTAATTGTGGATGAAGCGCAGAACCTGACGCCGCACGAGGTCAAGACGGTGATCACCCGTTGCGCCGAGGGGACCAAGATTGTGCTCACAGGCGATCCGTTTCAAATCGACAACCCCTACGTGGATAGTTCGACCAACGGGCTCAGCGTAGTCGCCGACCGCCTCAAAGGTGAACGCCTTGCCGGTCACATCTCATTGCACAAGGGAGAGCGGAGCGAGTTGGCGAACTTGGCAGCGAAACGGCTTTAGCTCAGTCGGCACCGAGCCGGGCCGTTCAGTGCTGAGGACGTTCGTGGCTCACAGGCCGCTAGCGTCGGGCCCCGAAGGCCCGGCGCCGGGTCTCAGGGGGACTCCTGAGTCGGGTCGCGGGGGCTCCGCTGGATGCTCATCCGCTGAAGATGCATCCACAAGAGCGGCGTCCCCTGACACACGCGCTTGGCTGGCAGCGTCGGGCGCCTCAGGGCGCTCCTGCCGGAGGAAGGCGCAAACGGCGATGCAGCTCGGATACACCGCAAAGCATTGATCTTCCTGGGCGGGGTCTTTCACCCCCTCCACACCGATGCTGAAACAGAGTTGGTCCTTGTCGCCCCCGAGACCGCGGCACGTGTCCCGAAGCTCGCGACACATTCCGGCGGGGGACGGCTCCTTGCGCCCCACGTCGTCGCAAGCTAGAAGGCCCACCACTAGCAGCGCCCCTCCGATAAAGAGACGTCGCTGCGGCGCGCGGAATGGACCGCGTGACCGCGCAGGCGGGGCGGCAAATGAGCCGCTGTTTGGCAAAAGTCCGGAACCAAGACTGGGCGTTTTCATACTGAGACCACCACCCCCGTTTGACCACCCCTCGCACCGTTATGCAAGCCCCTGTCCGCTCTCCCTTGCCCACCGCGCCATCGGCGTGGCCGTTCGCAGGCCCGAGCGTACTCGCGCCGATGGAAGGCGTGACTCACCCGGACTTTCGTTCGCTCATGGCGGATCAGGGGGGCCTCCACCTGCTGTGTACCGAGTTTGTGCGCATCACTAAAAATCCCCTCAAGGCCTCCCAGCTGCGGGGCGAGGTCCTTGTGCACCCATCGTGCCCACTGAGCGTCCAAGTGATGGGGAACGAGGTCGAGCGAATGGCGGAAGCCGCAGCCATCCTGTGCGAGGCTGGGGCCGCGGTAGTGGATATCAACCTGGGCTGTCCGATGCCCAGGGTGGTGCGTAAGGGAGTCGGGGCAGCGATGCTAAAAGACCCCGTGCTATTGGGCCGCGTTCTGGCCCGAATGCGGAGCCACACCCCAACGCTGCTCTCGGCTAAGATTCGCGCGGGGTTCGACGACGCGGACCACGTGCTTGAGATTGCCCGGGTTGTAGAAGACTCTGGGGTCGATTTCATCGCTGTTCATCCCAGACGGCGATGCGATTTCTATGCTGGCGTTGCAGACTGGCGCATTATCGCCAGTCTAAAACAGCACTTGTCCATCCCAGTCATCGGCAACGGCGACGTGTGGTACGCGGCTGACGCTCTTCGAATGCAGCGCGAGACAGGCTGCGACGCAGTCATGATCGGGCGCCCTGCGATTCGGAACCCGTGGATTTTTCGGCAAATCGCTGAGCTCCGGGCAGGTAGTGACGCTTATCGTCCCGACGGCCCAGCCGTGTTCCGCTACATTCAGCTGGTCGCTGAACGTTACGGCCGGGTGCTGACCCATAAAAAACGCGGAGCGATTGGTCCGCTGAAGGAGCTGCTCAGCTGGATCTCCAGAGCAGTGAACGACGAGCGCGAGTTCCACCGGCAGGTCCTGCGACTGCAAAGCGTCTCAGAGATACTCGAACACTGCGAACGCACTTTGCTCCCACTGACAGCTGAGCAAATTGACCTAGGCCCCCATGGTGAACTCCAGCTCGAGCGTTCTGGCTCAGCTCTGCACGCTGTAGGCGACAGAGAACAGCCCACAGCCGAGCCCGTCGCTTTGGCGCCCAACACCGCGCCACTGTCCGCTGTCACGACTGTGACAGCGGCAAGGACCCCCTCCAGCCAGTGCTGGTAACTCTCTCCACCCACTCAGAGGCCCCATGCTTAGTGAGATAGCCCGCCCCCTCATCGTCGTCGCCGACGGCCATACGCTCAATCCCGGCGATCTCGACTGGGACGCGCTGGCGCGTCTAGGCGAGGTGCGCGTGTACGAGCGCTCCGGGCCGCTGCTCGAGGAGCGATGCCAAGCTGCGGACGTGGTCCTGACCAACAAGGAGATCTTCCATGCTGCGCTCTTGGCGCGATTGCCGAAGCTGCGTTTCATCAGCGTTCTGGCGACGGGCACGAACGTTGTGGATCTGGCGGCAGCCCGGAGTCTCGGCGTGACCGTCAGCAATGTTCCGGCGTACGCAACCAATGGCGTCGCCCAGCACGTCTTTGCCCTCTTGCTGGAGCTTCTGAACCAAACGGGCGCCCACGCTGCCGCCGTGACGCGCGGCGAGTGGGCGAGCAGTCAAGACTTCAGCTTCACCTTGTCGCCGCTTCGTGAGCTCTCCGGTAAGACGCTCGGCGTCGTCGGGCTCGGACGGAGCGGGCAGCACGTGGCACAGGTGGCTGAGGCTTTCGGTATGCGCATTTTGGCGAGCCGACGACCTGGCGCACCCATGCCGACACTTGACGGCGCCGTGCAGAGCGTGCCCTTTGAGGACCTGCTCGCCCAGAGTGACATAGTGAGTCTGCATTGTCCTCTGACCGACCAGACCCGAAACCTCATCAATGCTGTGAGCCTCAAGCAGCTCAAGCCCGGTGCATACTTGATTAACACTGGTCGAGGCCCGCTCTTGGATGAGGTCGCCGTTCTGGAGAGCCTGAAGAGCGGGCACCTCGCGGGAATCGGTCTCGACGTTCTGAGCGAGGAGCCGCCAGCGCCGACGCACCCGTTGATTCGTTGGGCAGCTGAGCACCCTGAGAATGCCCGGCGGTGCATCATCACGCCGCACATCGCGTGGGCGACGCTCGAAGCGCGAACCCGGCTGATGAACGTCACCGTCGCGAATGTGCGAGCGTTTTTGGATGGCCACCCGCAGAACGTGGCGAATCCCTGAACCATGGACGACCTGCTAGCGGCGGTGCGCCGTGCCTGCTCGGCGAATACTTGGTCTAGTGGAGTCGAGCTGGCTCGACGGCTGGAGGTCACCGGCGTCAGCGCCGACGACGCCGAAATTGTCTGCCGCGTGAAGATTCGGGACCGGCTTCTCCCCTACACCGTCACGCTGTACCCCGAAGACGAAGAATGGGACTGCGACTGCCAGACCCGTGCCCCCTGCTGCGAACACGTCGCCGCTGCCGCGATTGCGGTCAAGAAGGCGCGCAGCTCGGGGGACGACCTGCCGCAAGGTCGCCAAACCCACGCGCGACTCCTGTACCGCTTCTCGCGACTGCGCGGTGAGCTGTGCTTGAAGCGCGTGTTG
>JBDKJZ010000098.1:0-12846 GCA_039796375.1 Pseudomonadota bacterium | reverse complement strand
GTTGCTTCAGGCGATGCGGAGCCCGGGTCCGGTAGAAGTCTTTCCACAACTGCACTAGGCGTCTGAGCGCCGCCTCAGCCGCGGGAATATCCTCGCGAATAAGCTCCGCTTTCCAGCCACCAGCATCGAGCAGCCGCAGCAGCTGCTCACTACGATTTCGCCAGCGCGCAGCGACTGGATCTTCGTCGGCAGCAAGCGTCGCGATGGCGGTCGCCGTAACGCGCGCCATGTGTATGAGCATGACGTCCAAGCTGAGAACCTCACGCCACACCTGGTCGATGACCCGGCGCTTCACGGAGTCGCGTTCACCCCGCACCATAGAAACTGCAAGGCGTTCCTCTGTCGCCGCAAAGCCCTTCAAGGTAAAGAGAAGACGGGTCTTTTCGTCGATAGAAACCGCAGGCGTCAACATGAGCTCTAGAATCGACTTTGAGCCATGCTCGTATAGAATGCCGCGCGTTGCGTCGTCCGGGCCGTGATCTTTGAGTAGGCAATAGTCGCTCAAAGATCCGTGGAGTGCGTCGAACGCAACGAAAGGCTGCCGCAGCCCGCCAAGCACCGGATCTTCTGGGGAAAGCGGCTGGGGCTTGGCGGCCAGTTCTAGCAGCGACTGCCATTCTTCTGGTCCTGGCGCGCCCGCGCTGGTCACATTGCTCGACCAGGTGAAGTCAGAAATGCGCTGCACGGGGATCCCGAGCGTCGCGAGGACTTCTTGCATGATTGCCGTCAGGCTTGCTCGTTTGGCAGTGGCAACGGTGACCGCGATTTGTTGGGCTGCCTCGGACTCCAGCCAGAGCACTTGAAAATCGGTTGAAGTGAACTCCCGTTGCCCCACTTGGGCTCGTAGCTCGTCCCACATTCCAACTAGACCCGCGTCGCTCCGCGACATGGCGCCACTGCCCAGTTGAGACCAACCTTGAAGTTGGCTTTTTACGACGGCGCCAAGGCCCGCTTGCGCCCCGCCGGACAACGCGTGTTTGGCGAGAGGTTCGATGAAACGATGTTGAAGAAACTGCGCTCGGCTGCCGAACGTGGCTCGCGTGGTTCGGTAGCTCAGTAGCGACCAGGTGTTGCTGAAAGACGGCCAGTGGCTCACCTGGTCATGCTTGCTATCGCAGTAGGAGACAGAGATCGTGAAGAAACCATGAGCGGCGAGACTCTGCAAAAAGCCTTCAAGTCGCTGCAGGTCTTGGGTCAGGCGGCTTCTGAAGGCGGGTGACTTCTGGCTCAAGGGCAGCGCGGCGGCAGAGCCAAGAAACTCGGCGCTGTTCCTGCCGTAGAGCATCACGATGGGGTTGTACGCGCCGGCGGACACTCCGCGAATCGCCTGCTCATAGTCCGCGACGAGCTGCGGGTCGGCACCCGTCGCGCTCACCTTGGACACGGGCGCTGCGCCGTCGAGGACGATGCTCCAGGTGAAGCCGTCGGGACGCCCGCCGCGCTGTTGAACGAAGCTGGCCATCTGCGAGACCGCGTTGATGTACGGCTTCGACAGCTCCCCTGGTGCAGCCGACTGAAGCCGGCTCCAGTCGAACAAAGCAATGGCCGCGGCCGGCTGTTGCGCGCGAATGGCCTCGCGACACGACCGAACCATTGCCGCGTCGCTGGCGGACGCGCCGCCCAGGTTAGCTTCGTTGTGCCAAAAGTAGGTCCGCGGCAATTCCCAACAAATGATTCGGCTCAAGTCCGACGGGGTGCTCGCCACGGCGAGCTGCGGGACATTGGTTGGCTCTTCAGCGGCCCCGCTGCTTCGCCAGGCTAGATTCGCCGCGGCCACGTCGAAGTCGCCCAAACCGCGTACCTCAAGGCCGATGGTCGTGCTGGCCTTGGCGCTGGCAAGCAACCATTTTCGGCAGGCGGCATCACTTGCGACGAGCAAGACGTGATTGTCGCAACCGCTCATCGCAGGAAGTGAACCAACCTCCGGTTCAGGCGGCCAGACGTAGCGGGGTCGTAGATTCGGTTGGTAGCGTTCGATGAAGCTGGCGAACCACGGAGCCCGACTGCCCCAGAAGCCCACCAGGTCACGCGCCGCGTCGGCTTGGCCGGGATGTTCCGGAAGCCAACCCTCGGGTCCCGGAAACGCGCTGCCCGACTGCGCGCAGATGTCCGCCAGCAACTCAAGCAGGCGCACAATGCCGGAGCCTGCAGCGTCATCCCAATCGATAGGCTCTACCAGCAACAGCTTGGACGGCTGACACGTCGCCGCCTTCGCCAGCTCCGGCAGTTGCTCAGAAAGGAGCGTGCGACCGCTGCTCTGCAACCGCGACGCGAAGACGGCCGCGTATTGGGACAGCAGCGAGTTCAGTAGCTCCGCCTTGACCGGATCTGTGCTGTCAACCCAGGCCTTGAGAGCGGCGACCAACTCGCGGTGCCACGACGCGGCATCAGCGGCCAGGCTAGGCGTGAAGTCTCGTGGAATTCTCTGAATGATGCGTTTGAACGAGACTTGGACGAACTGATTGAGCAGCGGCATCGCGCTCACGGCCTGCGCCTGAGCGTTGAGTTCCTGCCAAAACACGGCGATGTGGCCGAGACTGTCCCGCTGGGTGGCTTCGTCAGTTGACAGCCATGACCGATGAATATTCGACCAGGCTAATAGAAGCGGAGTCGGTTCGCCAAGGGTGCGCCAAGCGGACAGCGCCTGCTCTTGGTATCGCCGCAGGCTTTCAATTGAGAGGTCAACTTGATGCATCAAACACCGCTAACAATGTCTATTGGTTGAGCGCGTAGACGCGCAGTGCCGCTCCGGCCGTATCGAGAACAACGACGACAGCGTCGGCATCTTGCGCCCGCACCGGACCGAGTTGCACCTGGTAGCGGCCCGGTTCGACGCAATTGAGCAGGGCGGGCGTTAACGCGGGCAAATACTGCGCCGGTCCTATCCCCCACATCATTTCCGGCTCTTCGTGGGCCGTCACTTCGCACCGGAGAGTCACTTCGCTTCCGCGATTCTCCAGAGAGTAGCGATAACCCATACCCGCAGGCCAAGGCTCTGGCACGAAGGTCGCAAATGCGGTGAGCGGGTCTTCATCACTGTCGCCACTGATGACTCGATGGAACCCTTCTAGACCGCGGCCAAGAGCCGTGACCCACTCAAGCATCTGCTGGCCGTCCGTCGGTTCGCTCGCAAGCGGCAGCATGTACTCAGCCAAGCCGCCAGCGCCGAGCGCGCCAAACACGGCGCGCCCCAGTGCATCCGGCTGAGCCAGAGCGGAGGAACGGACATCCGCCTTGGCCCGAAGGTACTGAAACCAGCCGGTGAGTTCGGCTGCCAACATGCGCGCCTCAACCAAAACGGCACTGACGGGCGTCGTCGCTTGCACGAAAGTCAGCCGCTGGAGCTGCGCGATGAGCGGACCAAGCTCAGTCGCTTGCTGCCGCGATAGGCTCAGACGATGGTACTCAGACTGACCACCGCCCAGCAGCTTCAGGCGGAGCTTCTCCGCTGTAGCCTGCAACTGTTGGAAGGCTGTCGCCACCTGGTGCACAACGCCAATCGTGTGGGGCAGCGGCAGGAGCTTGAACTTGCGTTCAGAATTGGCCCACCGGGCAAGGGCTACGCCGCGAGCGTCCGTTGGCGGGCGCTGCTCCCAGCGCGCTTCGGTTTCACCGCTCCCCGACTGGTAGTCGGTGACATACAGATTCAAGTAACTCTCGCCGCCGGTGCGAGGAACGGCGAAGGACTTCTTCGGCGGCGGCAGGTGAGCGAGGTACCCGCCGTCGGTGAGCACCGCGATATTCATCAGATCGATCACCAGATTTTGGTCGTCCGGCTCGATGGAATTGACGAGAGTCTCACTCGGATGGTGCGGCGCCCAGACGAAGCGCCCTGCGGCACCGCTCGCCCGCGCCAGCGCTGCACTAGCTGCCAGCGTTGAATCAGCGAGTTGGCGAACATGAACCGCGTGGAACTCAAGGCCGTCACGCAGGTCATGCCAGCGCACGTCTTCGGCGCTAGCCACGAGAGAGCCTCGAGCGCATCACCACGTCCCTACGAAATTGGCAGAATATCCAGCAGGACCGAAGCTCGGGATGAAATCAACACTCGCGATCGAGTTGCTAGAAGCGGACTGTTTTGCGACGAGCCCGTCCGGGGGGTTGTCACCGCCTTCCAAGGCGACCAGCGCGACGATCATCGTTCCGATGCCAACGCCGCCGGCGACGTAGCCCACGACCGAATAGAGATTGTTCGCGTCCGCATCGTCGTAGAGCGTGTTGACTTCGGCTTCTATCTCGTCACTGCATGCGCCATTTGCGCAAGCGTTCCGATTGAAGACGCGTCGAGCGTCCCGCTCGCAGTCGTTGGATACCACCTGCGTCACAAGGCCCACCGTGCCGCCAACAACTCCCAGCGCCAGGCCGCCCCAAACTAGGGTCGAGCGCAGGGGATGCGGGTAAGCTCCCGTTTGATAGGCGAGCTTCAGCTCGCGGGTCCGGCCGCTTCGGCCGTCGAACTCGAAGAGCTTGCTGTCCTTTTCGGCCTTGCTTGGCACGAAACGTTCGCCGTCGAGCGCCGCCGAAACATGGAACCAACGGGACTCAGTCGTGCTCGGGTGAGTTACGACCAACTTATTCTGCTTACCTGCATCGAGCTCAGAAGTAGCTCCAGGCTCGACTCGAGACTCATTGAGCTTGATGACAACATCTGCGTCTTTAGGCTCCAAAACTGTCTCTACGAACATCGCATCTGGGACCTCCTCGACGTTCAAAGTAAACGCCAGCTTGGCGGCGCTCCCTTCATCAAGGACGAAAGAAAACTTCTTTTCACTGACCGACGCGCCCTGCGGCCTCATCTTCACCTTGCCAACTTCTAAGTCCAACTTGACGTTGCGCAGCGGTCCAGACGGAGAATGGGTGATGGTGACGAAGTGCTCGCCCGGCTGAAGCTTCACCTTGTCTTTGTCGAAGGGCTTTCCATCGAGCAGGATCCCCTTAATATCGGCGTCGCTGGCCGTCCCTTGGAAGTCCCACAGCAGGACAACCTCGGCTTGCGACTCCTCTTCGCCCATCGCCCGAATTCGCGCGCGAAGCTGGGCCAGATGCCTGTTGAGCTGCTGCAGCTGTTTGGAAACGTCGCGCTTCAGGTCCTTGCCGTCGCGGTCGCAAATTGGACTACCTCGCTCAGTGTTGATGGTGAGCACGGGCGTCAACTTCGCTGTGAGCAGCGCTACTTCTTTCGACAACGCACTAAGTTCGCCCTTGTCGCTCTCTTCCAAGTCCAAGGTTGCCAGCTTTTCCTCGACCGGGACAGCGGCTTGCGAGGCCGACCTGACGTCGGCACGCAGCTTTGCCTGCTCGCACGGGGCTTGCGCCGAGGCGACCGTGGCGTAGGGACCAAGAAGTAGTGTTGCCGCCCCGAGAGGAACCATGGCCCGCTTGACCGAATCAGTGAACATTGTGATCATTTCTATCTAACTCGCTCGAGTTCTTTAAGGTCCTTGACCAGCGTCGAACCAGGAGGGACGCACGGCTGATTCTCGACGATGATTCGGCAATAGAGACCACTCTTCACGTCCCTAAAGTAATAGCTCAGCATCAGCCCTTCGGGGGTGACTTCGCAACGCTCGCCGTCACCCTTGTCGCCGATTCGGCAGGGGTGCAGCTCTTCGTGGGTGAGGGTTACGTTCGCGCCTTGTGCATATAGGCAGGTATCACTGACGCCTTTGATCACGAAGTTCTCGGACGAAGGCGCCGCGCAGCCGTAGAAGCCCCATTGTTTGCCGGTTTGGACTAAATACAACGTGGCTCCATCGGCGGCCTGAGCCCGAACCGGGACCGAAGGCTCCTTGGGGTCGGCGCTCGGTAAGCCGGCGTGAAATGAGTCGTAGAGCGGTGACGGAACGGACGTGTCACTGACGATGCCCTTGGGAGCTGGCTCGACTGACCCGATGGCACTCAGAGCGGAGCCTGACCCGGAGTATTGGAACAAAACCGGCGAAGGAGCGCCTTCGCCCCGACCCAGAGCCAGCAAATACGGGGTCTCTCCTTGAAGCGTCAGGAGCGGAACCGTTGCTTTGGGAATCTCCGTAGAGATCACTTGCTGCGGTTGGAGCTGGGCCTCGCCGGCACAGGCTGTCGTCTTGAGCAACTGCGTCCTCCCGTTGCGCCAGGCTAGCCAGTAGACAGCGTCGGCTTTGGGGTCCA
Source organism: Pseudomonadota bacterium (assembly GCA_039796375.1). Classification (GTDB taxonomy): domain Bacteria; phylum Myxococcota_A; class Polyangia; order Polyangiales; family Polyangiaceae; genus SZUA-265. Next base: position 6,699 of record JBDKJZ010000098.1, on the reverse strand, counting down.
TGGGGCTCGCCAGCAACCCACCCTGAAGCTGTTCGTCGGCGACTAACGGCAGGCATTCAGCGTACTCCGTTACGCGAACCGAACCCGGGAGGTGCCCGGCCTCCGGGGAGTCGGCTGAGACGAAGAACAGTCGCTCGTCTCGATTCTCGTCGGTGGAAGCGAGAACCGTAATGAACGTCCCGCGCGCCAGCAGCTCCTCGCCGAGAGACTCGGTTTGCTGGGAAAGGCTCAGACGCGCAACGGTCGGCTTCCACGCCGCAGCAGCAGCTTTGAAAACTCCAACCGCGCCCTCCGCGAGCGCCGCAGTTTCACCCTTTTCGTTTGCAACGGCCGGCTCTACTACGAGGAATTGCCCGTCGACGCGCTTCCAGATCTCTGCTGTGGCGGCAGAACGTTGCGTTTCCGCGTACAGATTTCTCCAGCTCAGGGCGGCCGCTCGCAGATTCGGATGCTCGCTGACTTGCGTCCCCAGCAGCTGCGGCGGAAAAAGAACCGAATAGGCAAACCAAGCTACCCCACCGAGCAGCACGAACGCCCCCGCCCCGCCTAAGACGTACGGGAGCAGGCGAAAGTGCGGGGGGCCGAACGCCGGCAACGTTCTGCCCAGCGGCTCGTTCCAGCCAGCGGCGTCTGAACCGTCGGATATCCTTAGAACTGCACCCACGTCGACCTCAAAACGCGCGGAACTTAGCTGATTGGCTCCCCTGCGTCCATGCTGCTTGCGCGACGCAGAAGGGCTACGGTCACCGGGCCGCCCCGGATTGTAATCCCAGTTTCAGCGAGAACTTTGATATAGCCTTCGACGCCAGCTAGCTCTGACCCGTGCTGGCGGTATGTGGAACACGTTGCGACCCATGGAAGCGTGAAGAGTGAGGCGGTTTATCGTTGTTTGTGCGCCGAAACTCGGCCAAGAACCGTTCACTAGGCCCCTCACGCAGAGCGGCTTCTTTCATCAATCATTGACCAGTCGGGAATGCGGCGTGGAGCTAGCGCATCCGCGCACTTCGGTTCCCAGCTTTCCGTTCTGGATTGGTCGGGGCGAACAAACGACGCTTTGGGTGCCGCATCGCACGCTGCAGAACGCGTTCCAGTCTCCTGACCGCAACGAAGGGCTGATGTTTCTGCGGGAGAACGTGAGCACCGACCTAGCACTCACCTACGAGAGCAGTCGCTACCATTATGTTCAGTGCGGCAGCGGTGAACTGGGATTTGAGTCATCCATTTTTCTGGATGGAGAGGAGCGCGGCCTCCGCGGTCGTTGGCTGAGAGAGCACCGCCAACCTGGGCCGCAGCTGGCACACTGGACAATCCGTGTCGGCCGAGAAGAACGTCCACCAGACGGTTGGATGAACCCGTTCGTGGTGCGGCTTGAGGTGAGTGGTACAGCCTGCGGGGAACCGCCACCCGGGGTCGACAACGATCCAAGGAGCGTCTTTCGGAAGCTGCAGTCTGATTCGACCCTGCTGGGAATAGTTCCGGAGTTCGACGCGGCCTGCGACGCCCGGGCCGTCGCGTGGACGCGCATTGCTAAGTCGCGTACGGGCCCCTTTTCCGCGGTCGAACGAATCGTCGTGGGCGCAGCAGACCCGACCGTCTGCCGGCCAGCGCCGGAAGGTTCGCTCTGGCCATTTCTCGGGCTCGACTCCCTGGGCGGAGCCTTCATCGTGGAACGCCACGGCGAGGCAGGTTCCGCTCCAGATGGCCAGCCGCTGACCTACCAGTGGCGCCCGCCGATCAATCTCAAACCGAACGGCACCTGGATCGCCGCCAACCTAGTTGAAATGTGGGGCACGCACCAGCGGCTGACTTGGGATAGACAGGGCGAAGTCAGCTGGGCTTCCGCAGGCGAAAAATCTGACCCGGGACAACCAGACACCATCCCACGGCAAGAACGAGCGTCGCGCCGGAGACGACTCCAAACGGGTCCGGCAGCGGTAAAAACCCGCGGCCGTGCCTCCCACTTTGAGTTAGTGTCGGATCTTGATCTTCCGGAATCAGGACAGATCGCTGAAGCTGTTTCTTTCCCGCGCCGGACTTTCGCGGCCCTGCCATCCCGCTTTAGCGATGCGACGATTCAGGGCTTCCTGGACTCAGTCGTGACCTTCACTGAGTTTTTCCATCGCGAGACGGGAGTTCAGCGCTCCCACCCGGCGATAGGAGAGTTTTTCATCGGCCTCTTGGCAGAACTGGCAGAGCGCGGCATCCCCTTGCCGGAAACCTTGCAGCAGAACTGGCTCCAACTACTCGGAGAGAGTCGACTTGCCTGCGATTTTCCCGGCTTTTTGAATTCCTTGAGCCGGACTCTCGTCTCGCCACAATCTCGGTGTCTGGCGCGTCTGCCGCGAGAGGGGAACGTCGGAGAATTCTACGTCGACTTGGTGGGCAGCGTTCCCAGTGGAGATCGGGCGCTGCTTTGGGGACTCCTCCGGGGCGCGGCGGGTGAAGAAACTGAGCGACAGATCAAGCGAACCACCGGATGGTGGAACACGTGGCACCAAAGTCTATTGGACGACGACGCAGGTATTCGCGTAAGGTTCCTCGCGGGCGGGTTCACGCTCGGTGAAGCCCAATTGGGAGATGGTACCCTCGGAGGCATGTCTGAGAGACAACTAGGTCCGCGCGTGATTCGTTTCTCCGTTCCCCTTTGATAGTCGGTCCACCAGACACCTTCAACTTTCAGCGCGTCGTTTTCATGGCGGAATCCAGCTTCAAAGACCTCATCCAGCGGGCGAACGACTTGGCAAAGCGGCGGGGCGAGATCCTGGCTCTGGCTCACCTTTACTGCACAGTTCTGGCAGACATCGACGACGCTCCTTGCCGCGACGCCCGCGAATATATCGAACAGAAAATCCTCCTTCAGCTCGACCGAGCCAAACGGGGGTACGGGCCGGCGGAAGAAGTCGCAACATTCGCCTGGGAGGACGCGCGCCGCAGCTTCTCCCAATATTCGTCCGCCACTCCGACGCCGGACACAAGCCTGGCCAGACAAGTGCTCGCCTGGTTGCTTCACGTGGGCTTCCAAGACACGACTCAAAAGTGGTGTCTTGAAGCGTGTCGGCGCTGCGGTTTAGTCGTCGACCAACAAGACGCAGGCAGCAGCGTCATTCCTGAGCTTGGCTTTGGAGAACGTTTCGACGCGCGCACCACGGGTTCGGACGTCATGTTCGGGCGCAAGGCTGAACTAGCGAAGCATCTGGGCTTCCTGTCGCTCGCGCTGCAGCAACGCGCCCACTACCTGTTGGTAGGAAAGCCTGGCGTAGGCAAGAGCTTCTTTATTCGCCGCCTCCTATCCCGAGCTTGCACCGACCCGGGAAGTCTGGGGCAAACAAGCGCCCGAAGCTTCGTGCTGTTCGGCAGAAACGATTTTCTGGGTTCAGAGAGCGAGAACAAAGAACGGTTCGGTCGTCTCTACTCCTACTTGCAGCAGAACCCCGAGGTCGTCCCGGTGTTCGATCAGCTGGAGCACGTTTTGCGACACGCTCCCAACCTCGCCCAGCACTTCGCGGGCATGTTCGGCAGCGTGCTCGCTGGTGGCGGCAGGACGTTCGTGCTCGCCTGCGAGAGCAGTATCGCGAGCAGCACGCCGCTATTGAATGGCGTTCGGCCCTGCCCCTTGCCGCCGCTCACGTCGGCGGACACACGGCGGCTGCTCCTCGACAAGCTACTGCCCGAGCTTTGCCAGAAGTACGACCTAGCCATGCACCCTTCCGCCGAAGAGCTCGCAGACTCGCTGCTCAATATGGGTCCAATGCGTTATCCAGGACGGTTTCTGCCGGAGTTGGCGATCCACCTGGCCGAAAGCACCGCGGCCCGAGCGAAGAATCGCACCACCTTTCTTCAACAAGCACCGCTCGGGGTCGCTCATTCAGGCGACTTGTGGGGACATATCGTCGATGAACAGGGGCTCAGCCCAGAGCTGTTCGGCAAAGACCCCGCGGAATTCTACCAGAGCCTCCGCGATCGTCTCACCAAGCGAGTTATCGGTCAAGATCACGCCGTCAATCAGATCGCTTCGGTGCTGGAGGCCCAAGCGAAGCGACCCCCACAGCGAGCCCCCCGAGGGCGCTTCATGTTCGTCGGACCGCCGGGCGTTGGCAAGACTGAGTTGGCGCGCTCGCTCGCCAAAGAGCTGGGCTACGGTGAAGAGGCGTTTTTCGTCTTCAACATGTCTGAATACTCCTCAGACTCGGCACGAACTCGCTTTATGGGCGCGGACCCCGGCTACGTGGGCTTCAGCGCGACGCGCACGATCTACCAATGCGTTCGCGAGCGTCCGGCGTGCGTCATCCTGCTCGACGAGATCGACCGCGCAGACGCGTCAATTCAAGACATCTTGTTGTCGATCATGGAGGGAGAAGGCAAGGACGCCGAAGGGCAACCCGTCTACTTCTCGCAAGTGGTCTTTGTCATGACTACGAATCTCGGGCAAGAGGCCGTGCAGTCTGCCTACGAGCAAGTGGTCAGCGGGCAGCTAACCCGCGAGGCGCTGTTCGAACGATTCGGCGACGAGCAACTCCGCCGTCTGGTACTCGAAGGCGCGACTGACGACGCTGAAGTGGGCATGCAACAAATGGTCGATCAAATGATCGATGGGGCTAAGGCGCAGTTCGAGCGGGCCAAAGCGGCTGATCCGTCAAACGGAACAGAGGCACTGCAGCTGATAGACCGTTACGCAAGTCTGAAAGAATTGCGAGCTCGTTTGAGCCGTACAGTTCGAACCAGCCCGCTCGACCGCGCGTTGATGGACCGCGTCGACTTCATAATCCCGTTCTTCCCGATCAAAGAGCGTCCGCTCTTATCGCGGATCCTTGACCTTAAGCTAGACGCTTTTGGCTGGAAGAATTGCCCAGAATCAACAAAAGCTGAGATCTTGGACTTAGCAGACAAGCAAAAAGAGTCAGTCCGGCCGCTAGAGCGACTGGTTAAGAAGTATCTGTGTGGGGAATCATCATGAATACCAAAGAACGCAAAACAACCCTGTCCGCCTCCAACAAGCGCCTGGTTATCATGGGGCTTTTCAACACTACGGGCTGCGACAGCAACGCAACCAAGGGGGTGACGTTCTCCGGGCGTGCCGCAGAAGGGCAACCAAAGCTCGCCGTTGCCGACTTCTTCAAGCACATTTCTCCGGAGCTGCGCTACGTCAAGGACAAGAGCACACGTATCGGTGATACGGCTTTCAATACTTACAAGCTGCAAACGCCCGCTCAGGGCGGCGGAATTGGCTTCGGCCAGCCCATCACCGAGGACAGTCCTCTGCTGCAGCAGCGCGTCGGTCAGGATGAACGCACTCGCGAGCTCGTCTGGCAGGCCGCGGGCGGAGATCTGTTTAAGTCGCTGATCAGCGACTTGGATGAAGTCGTACGCTTCTCAGACGGTCGGTTCTCTGGCGCGCTGCTCAAGCTCACGCGGCGCTACATGATCGATTACTCAGACGCGCAGCTCGCGGACGACAAAGTCGACCGCGCTGACTGGGAGAAACTCGCGTACGACCACTCTGTGTCGTCGGCGATTCTGAGTTACGTCACTTGCTACCGCACGGACGAATCCAACGGGGCCTCCGAAGTTTCCAAAGCCCTCAACGCCCATTCCGAGGGTGACAACGCAGTCTTCAACGGCGGTCGCGTGAAGCAGCTTCTCGCTGGACTCGAACAGTTCAAGCGCGTGGCAGAGGGCGGCGAAGGCGACGACGCCATTCTGCAACAGATCAGCAAAGACGGGCAGTACCGATATCTGTCGGACTTCCCTGGGTCCGCCGCGGGGATCACGGTTGCTGGCGTTGGGGCCAAGGACTTCCTCTCGTACTACCGTTACTACCTTGAGCGAGGGAACGCCGTACATCGCTTCCTGCGGAACGCCTCGTTGCACTCCTACTTGTTCATGTGGCTTGCAGGAAAGTACAGCAAGTACGAGAGCGCGGAAGATTTCCCGGTGGTCGCGAAAGAGATGTACGCGCATGGCGTCGAAGGCCAAGGCGACAAGCGTATTCCCGGCGAAACGAGGGAAGAGGCCAAACGAAACTACGAGCTCGTCCGAGACGCCGAGTCGACGGTGCCTGAGGGCGACAAGGCCAAGCTCGTTTCTAGCGAAATTTACGGCCGCATGCAGGCTGTCCTAGAGCAGGGGATCCTCGAAAAGCTGCGCCCCGAAAAGGCATTTCGTCGCGAAGCGCTGAACAAGCGCAATCGGGAGTTATTCGTTTTCTTGGGTCAAATGGCTGGCGGAAAAGCTGGCCAGATCCTCGGACAGGCAACCGACAAGGCCGGTGCGCTTTCTCGAATTTACCGCGCGGCGAAGAACGTCAGGGCGAAAGAAGGGGAAGTGCTCAGCGTCGCCCAGTTTGAGACTGCGTTCAAGCGCTTGCGCACTGGAGAGATGAGCAAGTTCGTCGATTCCCTGCTGGAAGAGGTCAAGGGACTCTCGGGCGAAGGTGACGCGCTCAAGGACGCCGCGTGCGTCGCGGTAGTCAAACGAATCGCGGTCGAAACGAAGACCTATTTCGATGAAACCTGGCTCGGTTCCCTCGACTCAATCGAGAAAGAGGTTCAGGCTCTCGGCGACATCTACGACCTCCGCAACAAGGTAGACGTTGAACGTCGCGAAGGTTCATCACGCGGCATGCCTATGACCGTGTTGACTGACAAAGAGATCAGCATTCTCGCGCCGGTTGAAGCGACAGAGAACGACAAGAAGCGCTAC
>JBDKJZ010000097.1:0-12940 GCA_039796375.1 Pseudomonadota bacterium | reverse complement strand
GGACAAGGAGTACGAATTCGCGGCCGCCCATTTAGGCGCCGGGACCGTGTACTCAGGGCGCCCGATTTCGACCGCTCACCAGCGGCACCCAATTACGGGTGGGCACTTCCTGCGTCGTCTTCAGATCCTGAAAGAGACGATGTCCGAGGCTGGGTTACCAGCTGTAGTGATTGAACACTGGGTGGCTCACACTGAGCGGCTGAGACCGGCGGTCACGGCACACCAGGGCAGCGATTGCCGCCACGGCGATGGCAGTGGTGGGCCAAACCCGCCCCGCCGTTTGCCACTGGCGCTAACGGCACCCGTTGGGCAGATTCGGCGCGAGCTTCCTGTTGCTGGAGCAACGTCCAAGAAGGACTAGTGGGTGGACGCACCGATGGAAATCTCGCGCATGGCTTCGAACCCCGGTGGACTCCTACTCTCGCTTTGCTGTCTGCTCGTACCCGGTTGCGCGGGCTCTGGCGCTTGGTCCGCTGAGCCATCACCCGAGTACGACGACAGCATCGCCGGATCGTTCACGCCACCCGCCGCGAAGCGGCCCAATGTTGCCGAGCACTACCGCGTGCGCCGCATTGGCGCGACCCAGCCTGAGAACCCAGTGAAGCAGCCCGAGGTGGTTGAGGAACGGCTGGCTATCGCTGGCGGAAGTGGGCGCGTGCTGGGGACGTTTCGCAACACCTATTACGATTTCCCGGCGGAGTCGGATTTCGGTGGGGAAACGACGCCGCTCTTCGACGCGGGTTGTCAGCCGATTGCTCAAGTGAAGACGCAGTTTCACGACCAGCTGTGCGTCCAGGGTAGCGGCCTCCTCAGCTCTGGCTCGACGGTGAGTTTTGCCAAGCGTGACTGCGGTTGCGCGCGTGTATGCCCCAAGACTCAGCAACAGATTTGCTACGAATCCCTCGATAAACGCAAGTTCCCCTGGGGACGCGGCGCACAAGGTACAGCGATTACGCCGTTGTTGACCGTCGCGGTAGACAGCGACGTCGTTGGTCTTGGTGCCGCACTGTATATCCCTGAGTACGAGGGACTACCGATTGAGCCTGGCAGCACGACTGTTCACGACGGTTGTTTTATCGCAGAGGATCGGGGACTCAAGGTTAAGGGAAAACACGTCGACATATTTACCGGTGATCCCGTAATCACACGCTTCTGGAACCGCCAGGTTCCGAGCAACAAGGGGGTTACAGTCGTTCTCGAAGCCCCTCAATGCGCCAGAGCGCGTCGGGACTAGTCACCCGCCGGGCGCTCTTGGCTACGCCTCAGCTGCGACCGGCTTCGGGCAATTGGGGTAACACTTCTTGAATTTCTTGCCACTGCCACACGGACACGGATCGTTTCGACCGACTTTGTCGGCGTCGCGGCGCACTGGCTCGGGCTTGAGTTCGTCGCCATCCAAGTAGTACCACTTCTTGTTGTGTCGCTTGAAGGTCGCGCGCTCGTGGTGCACTTGGGGAACGCCCCTGATTTTGAAGTGCGCCTTGAACTCCACAATCCCCTCTTCGTCCTGCTCACCGCCAGCGACGGTTTCGACGACTTCGATCTTGTCCCACTCCGCGGACGCTGCCCACGCTTCTGTCGTCTTGCGATCGGCCTCGCCAGGGCTATCTGGGTGAACGGAGCTAATCAGGTGATCAATCTCTTTCAGTACGTACGCCGCGTAGCGCGAACGCATGAGGGCTTCGGCAGTTTTCGCTGGCTGTTCCCCCTTGATGATAGGAAGACAACAGGTTTCCGTTGATTCACCGACTCCGCAAACGCACGTCACTTGGGCCTCTTTCTGCTCAATCTTTGGGATTGATATCCGGGGATTCTAGGTCGAGCCGCGATTGCAGCTCGACGATGAGTTTCGAGTGGATGCCACCAAACGCGCCGTTCGACAAGAGGACGATCGTGTCTCCGGGTCTCGCGCGCGCGCTCAGGTGCGTAATTATGGCTTCAATGGCGTCTAACTCCGGACCCGGATCGGGTGCGTTGGCAGGACGACTCTGGAATGCGCGGGCATTTTTCCCCCGGGCACGAAGGTCGCTAGCGAGTTGCTCAGTGTCGAGGCGCTCTAGCGCTCCCAACTCGGGGCGGCCTACCGGTGCGAGCAGAATCTCGTCAGCCGCTCCGAACGCATCCGTGTATCTCTCTTGATGCAGGCGGCGACAGGCGGTCGCGCTCCGCGGCTCGAAGGCAGCGAGTAGTCGTCCCCCGGGGTGGCGTTGCTTGAGTCCGGCGAGCGTCTTCTCAACCGCGGTCGGGTGATGCGCGAAGTCGTCATAGACGTTCACGCCATCGATCGTGGCTAGCAGCTGCTGTCGGCGCTTGCTTCCTGAGAACCGAGCTAGCCCAGCGGCTGCGACCTGCAACGGAACGCCGAAACACTCGTGCGATACGACGACTGCCGCGATCGCGTTGGCCAGGTTGTGCTCTCCCGAAAGTGGCAGCTCGAACGCGCAACGCCTTGAGTTTCCTTTGAACAGCTCAAAGTGTTGTGTGTTTTCGCGTTGCTCGACGGCGCGAGCATGCCACAGCTCGGAGCTGCTCTCAGCGGCGTTGTTATGGGAGCTGTACCACGCGATGCGGCATAGTGCGAACTCGCCTACGACGTTGACGACGGCAGGGTCATCAGCGTTCGCGACCAACACACCGCTAGCGGGAAGGCCGGACACGAAGCGCCTAAAGGCGTCCGTGTAGCTCGCGAGAGTTGGGTAAATATCGATGTGGTCGTGCTCAATTGAGGTCAGGATTGCGTGCTTCGCGCGGTAGTGTAAGAATTTCGCTGTTTTCTCAAAGAACGCTGTGTCGTACTCATCCCCTTCCATGACAAACGCACCGCCTTCGCGCGGGCCCCGGAAGCCTCGCCCAAAGTTTTCGGGGATCCCGCCCACGAAGAATCCGGGCGATCGCCCAGCGCTCTCAAGTAGCCAAGCGCACATCGACGCGGTGGTGGTCTTCCCATGGGTGCCACAAACAACGACCGGCACGCAGCTATCCAGTACGAACCGCTGCAAAGCACCGGCGATATGGGTGACCTCTAGGCCGCGTTCGAAAGCCGCTCGCGCCTCCGGGTTTTCAGGACGACAGACGTTGCCAATCACTACCAAGTCGGGCGCCGGCTCCAGGTTGTGCGCGACGAACCCTGGACGGCATTCGACCCCCCACTCCGCGAGCGCGGGACCCATCGGCGGATGGAAATCAGTGTCGCTTCCAGAGACACTGTGCCCGAGCTCCACCAACATTCCGGCCAGGGAGCCCATCCCGGTACCGGCGACTCCTACGAGATGAATGTGCATGTTTTCGCCGCTTACCCTCCTGAGTCCCCGTTTGCCAAGTCTCTGGCTCCTTCGGGGAGTTGGCGCTCGGATATCAACTCTGGGCGTCTCCGGTCGTAGCGTAGGAGGGGCAGCTTGTTGATTGAAGACCGGGTTGGAAGGCTTGCGGAAATAGCCGAGTCAGGGGGACCAGCGGACTCTGTGCTCCGTGATGCGATTCGTCGGGCCCTCCAGGAGGCGGTCGCAGAAGAGCGCAAGCGCGCGAAGCTGGCCAGCGTCGTGGCGATGAGCGAAGTGGATGCTGTCCGTTACCGGGTCATCTCTGAGCTGGCCTCGGACTGGGTCTATGCGGCGCGAGTCGACGAGTTCGGGATGCTCAAGCTCGAGTGGGTCACCTCGGGGTTTACCGCGATCACCGGCTACGACGAAGAAGAGGTGAATGAGCGGGGCGGATACACCGACATACTGCACCGTGATGACGCGGCCAAGCCATTTGCCGCAGATGGCCCTCTTCGGACCGGCGACCCCGCGACGATTGAGTACCGCGTGATCACCAGGAACGGGGACGAACGTTGGCTCCGGGACTACGCCTGTCCGGAGTTGGACGGGACGGGTGAACGGGTCGTACGACTATTCGGAGCGGTCAAGGATATCACAGAAGAAGTTCTCGCCCAGGAAGCGCTCAAACACGCCAAGCAAAGCCTCGAACGGCGAGTTGGGTTCGAAGAGGCGCGTTTTCGAGCAGTGCTCGACCAGGCCGGCGAAGCGATATTCATGCTGGATCCAGGGACCTATCAGTTCATCGACGTGAACGAGACAGCGTGCCGCATGCTCGGGTACTCCCGCGATGAGCTGCTGCACATGGGGATCCGCGATATCGAGGTCGAAGTCCCCGACTGGACCATCCCGGGGCGGCTCGGCACGCTGCGCGCCCGCGGCATTTCGACGGAAAGTTTTCATCGGCGAAAAGATGGTTCGACCCTCCCCGTCGAGATCGCGGTCTCGCTTCGACGATATGTCGGGACGGACTACTTGCTCGCAGTGACCCGCGAGATTACCGAGCGAAAACAGATGGAAGTTCAGCTCGCCCAGGCGGATCGGTTGGCGAGCGTGGGCGTGTTGGCGGCGGGCGTTGCTCATGAGATCAACAACCCACTGGTCTACATACTCAACAACGTGTCTTTCGCACTCTCCGAGCTTCCTGCGGAGTTCCAGGAGGTGCGCGACGCACTCCGCGAGGCGCGCTCAGGCGCCGAACGCGTTCGCGACATCGTCAAGGATCTCAAGACATTCGCCCGTTCGGACGAAAAGATGGGTCCTGTAGACGTCCGCGAGGTGTTGGATGCCTCAATCAAGGTGGCTCAGAATGAGATCCGCTTTCGCGCTCGGTTGGTCCGCCAGTACGACGACAACGTTCCGATCGTCGAGGCGAACGCGCGGCTGGGGCAAGTTTTTCTCAATCTGCTGATGAACGCGGCTCACAGCATTCGCGAAGGTGACCCAGATAACAACGCAGTCACGGTTAGGGTCTTTGAATCGAGAGGGCGCGTGGGCGTTAGCGTGGCCGACACTGGCTCGGGTATCGAGGCCGACAAGGTCAAGAAGATCTTCGATCCGTTCTTCACGACCAAGCCAGTGGGTATGGGTACAGGCCTGGGATTGTCTATCTGCAGGAACATCGTCAAGGAACTCGGCGGTGAGATTGAAGTCAAGAGTGAGGTCGGCCAAGGTTCGGTCTTCACGCTTTGGTTGCCCGCAGCTGAGCTCAGCCTGGTTGCGGTGAGCCGTGCGAGCACGGTGCCGCCTCCCGAGCTGGCGCACGCGCTTCGAATTCTGGTCGTGGATGACGACGCCTTCGTGGCGCGAGCGATTCGAAGGCTGCTGCGCTCAAAACACGACGTGACGCTGGCGACCGGTGGCGCTCAGGCTTTGGAGCTGATCGCGAAGAACGAGTACGACGTCGTGTTCTCTGACGTGATGATGCCCGGCATGACGGGTATGGAGCTGCATCAGCACGTACTGGCGACGCGACCAAGCCTCGCCGACCGGTTTATTTTTATCACCGGTGGTCCATTTACGCCGGAGGCACGGGAGTTGTTTGATCTCGTAAAGAACCCCTGCATTCAGAAGCCGTTTACGCCGGCGGATCTGGCGAGAGTGTTAGAACTGGCGTCTCAGGCGCGGAACGGTTCCCTGGAATCCCCGACCGGGGTCGCCTTCTAGCGCTGGGTGCTGGGAGGGCACCTGCGGCGGCTCCAGTCATAACCCGCGCTAACCGCGGTCGTCCGAACGGCGTCGCTTGGGTCACCTCTGGCACTAATTTGACAACCCCTGGGCTTGTTGAGAGTTTTGACTATGAACCAGCACACTTTTGGCTACTATAGTGCCTCTCTGGCTCACAAGTGACAGCTGGATCTGTCGGTTTTTTTCCAAAGGCAGGGATCTCGGCCACAATGCAATCCAAGAGGAGCCGTCGTGTCGTCGTTCGCCATTCGCCTCGCTGAGGCCCTTCGCCGCAAACACTCCGCCCTCGGCATTCCGATGGTGAAGTTCGCCGACCGCTGCGACGTGGATCGTCGAAAGCTTGCGCGATTTTTGGACTCCGACTCGGAAGCTGAAAAAGTGAACTCGACGTCTTTCAGCGGTCCGGAGCTGGAGGGAATCGACCGAGCCTTGGCCAGCGAAGGCGGACTCGCTGCTGTGCTGCGCCCGCGCCGGCTTTTGGAGCGAATTATTCGCGCTGAAAAGGTCATGTTCATCGTTGGCTCAGCCAAGTTTACAACCTCGATGCCGTTCAGCGACGAATTCACGGAGCAACAACCGGGCGAGTATCTCAACGCCTTTGATCTGGAGGCGGTGACTAAGCTGCTCCGCGCCATCGACCGCGGGGACACGCCGGTTCACGTAGATATCATCCGCGCAATGATCCTATCCAGCGCGACCGATTACCATTCCGCTAGTTGGTACCGCGCGGTGACGGAGCCCACCGATTCTAGGGCGCTTGTTTCAGTGGGCAACCCCGCTACATGTCCGGCGACCGAGGTGACCCTAGCTTTGATGCTTGGGTTTGAACCGTGGGGAGCAGGGGACGCGCCCGTTCGGTTCGCGTGGCCAAGCCAGAACAACCACGGGCTCTTCTCTGGATCGGTCAGCGAGCTGTTCGGCGTCGCCCAGGAGAACCAGCGTGGGTTCATCGTCAACGGGAAACGGTTCTTGGTGAATCGAAACGAGGGCACTTCGCATGGGATTATTGCTTGTGGCTGGGTCGGGGCGAGGCCGACACTTTGCGTGGCCGGTGCAACAGCCCCCTTAACGACGGCGGGTGCGGCACTCATCAGCAGTAACGCTATCGAACTCGACTTCCCTCCACATGGAGAAGCGATGCTGATTCACTACGACGCGCAGGTGACTTTGCAGCCGGGACTCTCACCAACTCCCGACCCCCGGGTTGCGGCCAACACGTGCGTCCAGCAGATCATTCGTTGGAACGTGCGCTCACGTTCGCCGCTCGACAGGAATCCCCCTGGGGCTCCATGATCGACTAGCGGCTAGCGGTGACTTGTGCTGCGGGGTTGCCGCTAACAGGCAGAAACCCCCAGCGCGACGCCAGGAACTCGCGCGCCGCGTAGCCAAGCATCTCGAACTGGGCGCAATGGTCAAGCGCTTCGTTTCCGGAAAAGCCGCGAACGTGAAACGAACCTGTGGAGTAGCGACTAATCTCATTTAGCCCAAGTCGATAAGCTTCCTGGTGCTTGGATACTTCCGGTTTTCCCCCCACCGCCCAAGCGAGGTATTGTGCGGTCTCTGTGGTCGAAGCGTAACCCGGAGGAATGATCGAAGAGTGAGAAATGACCATCAGCTTCTGCGACGCAGCCGCGCTGCGCGCGAAGTCGACAAACGGGCGGAGCTTGCTCGTGTCTATTCCGCCTCCGAAGTACCCCGTGTGTAGACCATCGAGCAGGACGACCGCATCCACTCGTCTCTTGCCAAAGGTCGTCCCCAGTATTCGAAGAGTCGCGCCGTACCCGGCGCTCCAGCTAGTCAGCGCCACGCGGCGCGCCTTAGCGCGCGACAAATTCATTCGCTTGGCGACTCCGTCCTCGATGCTCTTCACCAGTCTCGGGAAAGCCGCGGGGTCTGCGAACTTGTCTTCGTAGGCGCCAGACCCATTACCCAGGTCTATGCCAGCCATCACTACCCCATCCGCTGCTCTGACCCATTCCTTGCGAGCCGCTTCATGTCCATGAAAGTGGATCACGAGGTCGAAGTTTCCCTTCCTATCTACACGCAGGTCATTGGGGACGATCATTTGGCCGAGGCTCGGCGCCCTGTCCCAGGACGAGTAGCCTGGAAAGCCGGGGTCCGGGGTGAGGCATGGGTTGATGCCTCGTTGCGCTACGGTCACCTTGACCTGAGTAGACGGACCGGGCTTCTTGAGGACCCAGAGGGGTGGGGTGTCGAGCGTGGAGGTCGAAATGGCAGCTACGGAGGGCGAGGATTCAGTGAAGCCAAGGCCGATCATCAGCAGCCCACAGAGGCAGAGAACTCGTTTATTCATGGCTTGTTTCGTGGAGGAGCCTTTTCGAATAGCATCGCTTGAGTGCAGGGCAATAGTGCTGTTGGAACACCAGGGCCTGGCGCGACGACCCGGTCGAATCGAACCAAAAACGTCCAGTCGGAGCACCACATTGGAGTTGCAGGGCCCGGCGATCGTACTTCTTCGCTCCCACTGGATTGGCTCTTTGCGCTAGTTTCCTCTTGCATCCTATTGGTTTTGGGGTGCGAGGATTCGCCGAAGCGAGACAACGAGACTGTTCTCGTTCCAACACCTACATCCACCGCAGCCACCAGTGTGGCGCCGCTGGTGAGCCCGCAGGGTCAGGCGCCCGCGCCTCTGGGACAGGTGCCTCCGAGCTATTCGCATCAGCCCGATAGCCTCGACGTTCGGTCACTCGACTTGTCCGAACAGCGCGCATACCTGCTCGGTCTCGTGAGCAAGAGTCAGCCACTGACATCTGAGTCTGAGGCCGCGTTGGCTCAGGTTGTTGACGGTTCCGAGTGGTTAGGATTTGGCAACCCGAGGTTGAGTCGCGCGGCGTTGAGCCGGGAAGAATGCGTCGCCAGGCGAGCGGCAGCGAGAGTTTTTCCAGGCGATGCTCGTTGTCAGAGCCCATACATGGTCCCGGTGCCTGCGCGCGACGCAACGCCGAGCGAAAGCCCGAGAGTGTGCATCGATCAGTACGAATTCCCCAATCTGCCTTGCGAGTACCCTGTCGTTTGGGTTCGGGCGGCAGAAGCCGCGAAGATCTGCACGGCGCTAGGCAAGCGGTTATGTGACGCTCACGAGTGGGAAGGGGCTTGTTCAAACGGCTACGAATCACTTGAGCAGGAATACAGTTGGAGTCAGTTACCGAAAGGGGCCTCCAAAGAAATGGTGCGGCAGCGGCGACTGACGATGGAGTACCTGCACAACAAGACTCGCGAAGTCTCGTGGGCGTACGGCGAAACACATGAGCCTCGTCGCTGCGCGATTGGTTCGAAAAAGAGCGAGCGGTGCGCGATCGTAGACTTCAGCACCTGCGGGACAAACAACTTTCCAGCGGGCTCATTCCCCGAGTGCGTGAGCGAATCAGGCGTCTACGACCAGCATGGCAACGCCGCCGAGCACATGAGCATTCCCCTGGACCCTGGCGATGTGGGGGGCCGGGGTTGGACCGAGATGAAGGGAAGCTGGTTCGCCTTCGGCGCGGAGGAGCCACACCCTGACGACTGCCATTGGAGGGCGAAGAACTGGCACACCACGCGCGTGAGAGAGCGGGAGAGTCATCGCAACTACCACTTGGGCTTTCGCTGCTGTCGCGACCTGTGATGACTCACTCGAACGCGGGTAAAGGTACCCGCTTAGCCTGGGGGATCGCCCACTGCGTGATCGGCAGAATGGGAGTGTTCGGATAGAGATCCCCGACGCCCGAGAACTCTCTCCGTTTCAGCCAGCTTGTCCCTTTCGGTGCAGCTGCCGAATGCGGCAGTTTCTTCGCGCTGGGATCACCAACCTTCGCTAGGTGAAGGGTGACCGGCGAGGTCGTGTGAATGGGGGTTTCGCAGTCGAGTCGTTCTAGGGTCAGCTGGAGTTCCTGTGCGCTGAAGCGTGAGCCAGGCCGCGCCTCAATCAGCATCAACGTGGCGTCATGAGTGACGCACAGAGTCCCGCGGTCAATCCCTGGCTCAGCGTAGCCAGCGGCGAGAAAGCCGCTGCCCATAGCGCCGCCAACGGATGTTCCTGGGGACTCCGCTTCCGCAAACGAAACGACGTGGAACCCGGTGCTATCGAGCTTGAGGGCGCGGTCGCCCTCGTGGCGCGCTTGGTGCAGTCCGAGATACTCATCACCGTCACCTTCCGCAGTGAGCAATTTGGGATCGAGCTCACTGATCGAGAAAGAACGCGGAGGCCCGCTTCCCCTCGTGTTGACAGCCGTCTGCGCTATCGCGTGCGGCCACTGGCCCTCGGTGAAGGCAGGTCGCAACCAGGGACCGAAGTCGAGCTCCAGTGCGGGCTCCAACTGGGTCCGAGGGAGGAGGTGGCGACGCGTGAGGTAGAAGAAGTCCCTGGGGGTTTGGTGGATGTATCGTGGGAACTGCATCAGCGGCATTTTGCGAAGCATTAGCCGCGAAAAGAACGCGTAGTCATCTAGGCCACTCACGCGCCCCTGCGCTTCGCCAAACGGGTCCAAGGGGCGGTTCAGGGAGGGCAGGTCATCCTTCAGTGCCACGCGGTAGAACTCAAAGCCGGTGTGGCCCGCGTTCATATCCAAATGAAATCCGTAGTCGCAGCCCGCGCGAATCATCGCGTCGGCAAGGCGGTCGGGATCGACGCTCGGTGAATAGAAGTACGCGATGTAATTCTGATGGGTCTTGCAGAGGGCACTTCTGACAGTCCTCGTCTCCTCCGCCCAACCTTCAGGGACGCCTCCCCACCAATTGCGCTTGTACGGGTTTGGTGCACTGCCAACCACGAGCGGGGTCATGTTCTGTCTCAAGCTCAACATGCCCCTGGGGATCGGGACAGGGTTGCCCGGCCAGGTGCCAAAACGAGCGACGCCGTCGTCGAAGGTCGCCACCGTCGCGCCGAAAGGTTTTGGCGGGAGCTGGATCCGGCGGTTTTCCATCATTCCGTATTCGCCGTGCATCGCCTGAAACGCGCCATTGAAAGCGCCCACCAGGCGCCGAAGGACCCTGGGCTCGCGCGGAATGAGCCCCGTACCGACGTTGCCGGTCATGCTCTTCGGTTCGACGCTTCCAGCTACGATGTTCAGTTCGATCTGTCGTGGGTCCCATAGCGCGATCGATATCTGATTGTAGGGTCGCTTGGGATCCACACGAATATAGGTAAAAACGAAGGGGCTTGGCGCTCCCGGGCTCCCTGGGGCTATCACGTCTCGGGCGAGGTCGACCCAGGCGCCTTCCCCAGCCACAGGTGGAGTCACAATCGGCTCTAGGGGTTTCGGGGGCCAGTCGGTAATTGCGCTTTGCCGCACTATCGGGAGCTGCTCCAGAACTTCTCCGAGTTCCTCGGATATCGCTTTTTCTGCGTCGATGCCGATGTATTCGGCCTGCAATTGCTCGACCTCATCGGCCGCGCGAAACACGACTGCTTTGAGCCACTGCATGCGATCGTTGCCGATGCCTTCGATGGCGCGAACGCGATCGACGGCCCAGGTCGTCAGATCGCCAGGTCGAGGAATTTCCGCGGTGATCAGGCTGAGTCCCGCTTGTATGGCGGGCTCGCTCAGCTCGCGCCCGACGCTGGTGCGAGCCTTCGTCTCACCAATCCTGAAGACCAGGTCACCTTCGTCTTTCTCCCAGGAGAACGTTTCCTTCCCAGTCGCCTGCTCTGGGAGCCGAATGGACCTTCGCCCAATTCCACTGACTTGCCCTGTCTCTTGCCAATTGGTGATTTGACGCTGCCAACGCGTCACGCGGTTCCAAGCGGCGCCGGCACCGACCCCTTCCCCGCTCAAGTCTGCCATCTCCACCGATTGAGGTTTCCCACCCACCGAAACACCCCAGACGGCCCAACGTCCCCTTGCCTCAAGCTGGCTTTCATCCGCCACGGCCGTGTCTGTCAGATTGTGAAGCGCCAAAACGCGCCGTGGTTTGCCCCAGACGTCGAAACCGAGCCGCGCAAGGTAGACATCGCTTGGTCCCGCCTCTGGACCTGCGAGGAGCAGAACCCGGGCTCCGACGAGGGCAGCTTGGAAGCCTTGCGGGTGTTTGTCGACTGATCTCGGGGAGCCCGGAGAGAGCACCAGCTGTCGCCCCCGGAGTTCAGCGCTCAGCGGGTCGTCATCGGGAGGGTGACTTGGAAGCCACCACGGGATCGCTAGTAGTGCGACGATCAGCCATCGGACGTACAGCGGCATGAACTGAAAAACTGGAAGAGCGCTCTTGACCCGCTCAAGCTGTGGGACTCGCGAGTCCGGGAGCACCCACACCAGAGAAACGACCAGCCAAACGATGCCCACTACTCGAGCCGTCGACGGACTCATCGCCACATGGAACAAGTAGGCGCAGGCGTAACCGACGATCAGCAGCACGCCGACCACGATTCCCGTCAGCACCATGTGCCAGACCCACCCCCGTTTGGAGGTACGGACGTTACGCGTGCGAAGCAGACGCAGCCCCCAGCATACCGCGAGCGCGGTTGGAAGCGTCCAGCCTCCTGACAACGCAAGCGCGCCCACAAGCGGGATGGTCAGAGTTGGCGCCAGCAGGCACCCGAAAACAAACAGTATACTAGCGATGCTCATCGTGGTCCGACTCGCGTCCGGCGACGAGCCATCCGGTCTCGGCAGGACCGTAGTCGAAGTGAGCCTAGCGGGCCAACCGTATTGGAGCTACACAGCGCAAGGATGGGGTGGAAGCCTGGGGCCAGAGTGTGGAAGTGCGGGCTCGCCGCCCTGGTCACCAGCGCCGCGAGTGCCTGCGCGGTGCCGGTCGCTCCGAACAGCACGCCGGCGATCGGGGAGAGAGCCCCTAGAGCAGCCGGTGCCTTAGACCCGACAGAACCGAGCGGGACTCTGCTTCCCGTGCCCCAACTCCATTCTGCGCGGGAAGCACCGGAGTCGACGCCTGAGGTTCTCACCTCCCATCGCTTCGAGCGCGTGCTCGATGTTCCAGTGCGCTCTCTGGCGCTCGCGCGCGAGCCCCTGATCGCGGTCTTGTCTGGCTCCCCCTGGATGCATGACAAGACGGGTTGGCATGAGCGACCGCTCCCACGGCTGCTCCAGAAGGACGACGAACAGGACGAGCGACTACAGGTGTTTTTCGGTCGTGACTTCCAGCCACGCATCATGGGCGCGCGTTGGCCTGCGGGACGAGCGGCGGAGGTTCACGCGCATGAGGCGGTGTACTTGAGGTGGAAACAAGGGCGATGGCAAACTGAGCCGAGCGAGCTGGGCCAGCTGAGCAGAAGCCGAGGCGGGCTCTATGGAATCCTAGGGATATTGGATCCTGAAATTGTCTGCAGGCCCACAGTGAGTTGCATTGTCAAACGCACAAGCGGTTGGCAACAAGTCGCAGCGGATCCTCAGGCGAGCTGGATGACGTGGTCGAGTGGAGAGGTCCTCAAAGTCAGCGATCTGCACGTGCTTCGCCTCGGAGGAGCGGGGTGGGAAGTCGTA
>JBDKJZ010000096.1:0-13021 GCA_039796375.1 Pseudomonadota bacterium | reverse complement strand
GAAAGGCGTTATCGCGCTGGTTAAACACGTTGCCGCCTGTCACATCGCTGGGCATCAAGTCTGGCGTAAATTGGATGCGCTTGAACTCGGCGCCCAGGACGTGTGCCAGGGTTCGCACAAGCAGCGTCTTACCCAAACCCGGGACGCCCTCGATCAAGACGTGGCCACGCGCGAAGATCGCCATCAGCACGTGCTCCACCACTTCGTCTTGACCAACCAAGACCTTGCCGACTTCCGCGCAGATCGCCGTAAATCGTTGATTGAATTCTTGAACGTTCACCGTATTCCTCCAGCCTCTAGCATCAGGGTCTCTAGCGCCCTCAGTACTTCCAAGTCTTCATGGCTTTGCCCTTGACCCGCGTCGCGCGCGGAAGCCGCGTCCGCCAAGATGCGCAGCACCTCGCTTTGTTTCCGCCCGGTTCGTCGAGCGAGAGCAGAGCTCAACTCGATGATGCTCATTCGTGTCCCTGGGCGGATCCGCTCGTGGAGGCGCTCCAGCGCCCAAGACGAGTAGAGTCCGAGCGCGTAGCCGCTCGCGCGGGCGCGGTGCAGCAGTCGACCCAAACCCAAGATGTGCTCCCGAAACGCCCGGCGACCGCGCTCCGGCGGGTCACGTAACGTCCCAAACGACGCCCCTCGAAACCAGTAGAAGACAAGCAGCAGCAGCCCGAGCTGCAGGAGCAGCCACCAGAGCCCCGCCTTTCGCATGACTTCATAGGGCGAGTCGGCACCGGCGCCGGTGAGTCCACCGGCGAAGTGGATCTCCGCGGGCGCGTCTGGAAACAGGCTGACCCAAACCAGCGCGTTATCTTCGACAGCGAGCGCGGCATTGCTAAACAGATCCGCATCGGGCAGCAGCAACACCCGGCCGTCTCCGACGGTCTTCACTGCGACCACTGTTCCCTTATCGCAGCTCAAGAGGCTCTGTCCGGCAAACGTCGTTTCGAGTTTGAGGGTTTGGGTGAACGCGACCGCAAGCAGCGAAGGAGGATCCGCATACGGCTGCGCATCTTTGCGCCGCCAGCCGTGATATTCCGGGTCAAAGACTAGCTGACTTCGCGTGCAAGGTTCACCTCGCACCGCGCCGAAGTGTTTCGTGCCGGACTCATCGCCGGCAACGACCAGCATGTGACCGCGGGAGACCCAGTCCTGTAGCAGCTGCCACTCTTCGGGCTTGAGTGAGGTGCGATCGTAGATCACCAGCGCGCCAATGGCGGAACTCAATGCGCGAATGGAACCCGTGTGGTTGAGCACCTTGACCTGCTTCTTCTCCAGCAACTTGACGAAGCTCGCGAAACCGGCCGCGCTATGGTCAGCGAGTGGCCCCCAGTGGGGCGGTTTGGGGCGCTCTTTGGCCCCCTCGCTACAAGCTGCGCTGGGCAGCAGGACGAGTAGCAGGACGAGTATCCCGAAGCCGCGCATGACCAGCGGTTCGACACGCGAGAGCAAAGCGCTGAACGACGTTTGCGTGGGCGATGCGGTGCCAAATTGTATCTGCTCCACGTCGCGCGCGCAGGTCTTCAGCGCATCCCGCCACGCCGGTTGCTCGCGCAACGCCCGAACGTAGTCGCCGTTCGTCTTAGAAGCATGAAGGTGAAGCAAACCGGCGTAGTCCAGGTGCCGTAGCAGTGCGGCATAGACGTGATTCGTCGCTTCCGCGAAGTGCCCCTGGGAGGCGAAGGCTTTGGCTCTTTCGAGTAGACGTTGCACATCGGTTTCACCCACGCGCACGAGAACTCGCGCAGTCGCCTGGGAGGGGGTGACCCGTGCTTCCTCTGAGAGGGCGGTCTCGGGCTTGGGTCGCCAGTTGACCAGATTTTTGTACAACAGGACGAGTACCGCAGCCCCCAACAGCCCCATCAATACGAAGAACAAAACGCGAAAGAGCGCCAGCAGCCACAGCGGAAGGTTTAGCTGAAACTCACTGGCTCTCTCCGGAGCGCTGTCCGGAGCGCTGTCCGGAGCACTGTCCTGAGAGTCGCTGTCGCCTCCCCACGCGAAGCCTTGCGACCCATTCGGAGTCACCTGATCTTGACTCGCGGGCCGCGCGCAGGCGGCTTGAAAAGTTGGGCAACGAGCCTGAGCGCCAGGGGCGTAGACGCAGAGGCGACGCTCGGACTCGCGCAGTACGTAGCCCGCGCGCGTGCAAAACTCGTAGTCCCCGCGAGTCAGCTCACTCTCTAAGGTTGCCTCCGCCTCGCTCGGCTCGAGCACCACCTGTTCGTCATTCCCCAGCGCTGGCGATGTGTCACCCGCCTGCGCCGTCGTGAGCGGCGACGACGGCGAACTCCCACCTGCATCCGCCGCTTGCGCACAGGCTAATTCGTTATGGCCAATCCAGACCGCGCAAACCAGGCTCCACGCCAGGACTGTTCTTGTGCGGCTCACCGAACGCCTGTCTTCACGCTCGCGTCGAAATCGAGGAACGCGACTTGAATATCCCATCCGTCGCGGCGCGTGCGCGCGTCGATATACGCGAGGAAGCGGGTCGCCGTCACGAACGGTGTCGCGACCAAGAAACCAAACAATGCGAAAAGCGAACCGCCTGCTTCTTCTACGGGCTCGGTCAGAGTCGGAAACATCAGTACGTACTCTAGCAGCGCTCGACCCAGGGCCTCAGCACAGAACACGAACCCCAGCTGCGTCGCCCATAGGAGGAGGAGCAACTTGAACGCGTCGCTGGTATGCCCACGCACGATCCCGGCACTCCGTTCGGGCCCGGCCTTGCCCTTCTGACCCTCCAAGAGCACCGCTTCGTGCACGAAGGCGTAGCGAATCCAATACACCATCCCTAGCGCGAAGGTGATCAGCGTTGCGGCAACCGCCAAACGTGTGAACAAGATCGGGAAGAAGTGTCCCCAAAAGCGCGTACCGTACCCTTGCATCACGTTCTTGAACGTGACGTCACGCTCGAACATCATGCGCCCCGCAGCTACGGTGAACGCACCTTGCGCGAAGGTGGTGTAGGCGATCGCCATCACCCACAACCCGAACCACTCAAAGCTCAACATGTGCCGCAGGTATCCAAGTATCAGCAGCGGGGGGAGGAGCAGCGTGGCGCAGAGCTTCAGGTAGAGCCTGGGTTGCAGAGCGAACACGTAGCGAAAAGCAAGATCCGCGACCGCAGCTAAGGTACGGGGTCGAATCACGATCGCGGCTTGGTCAAGCTGCACGCTGCGAGCCCCTGCCAGCGAAAATGACGTAAGCGAGCAAGCCGAGCGACGCTGCGGCGGAGAACGCCCACTTGATCGGAGGCGGAACACTGGAAGGAGACCAAAAACCCTCGATCAGGGCGGCGATCAGCAACATCGTCGCCGCCCCCAAGATAAGCTCGGCGAGCTCCGGCGCGTTCGCCTTGAGCGAACCCAAGCGTGTCGCACCGTGGGTCGCAACCAGCGCGTACCCCATCTTTAACCCGGCGGCCCCGCTGATGACGATCGCGGTCAACTCGAAGGGGCCGTGGCCGCAAATGAACGTGAAGATGTTCATGCCGTGCCCAGAGACAGATACGTAGCCGAGCGTGGCCCCGATCGTCAGGCCATTGTACAGCATGAAGAATAGGCTACCGACGCCGAACAACACGCCGGTTGCGAAGCATCTAAACGCGATACCGACGTTGTTGTAGACGTAGAAGCCGGTCATTGCTGAGTCAACGCCGCCGTCTCGGCCGGCGTCGAACCCTTCTGAGTACGCTGAAGCCATGCTTTCTAGAACCGAAGGTGACAAGATGTTCAGCGCAAATCGTCGATCTACCATTGTTGCGGCGCAAGCGATAACCAGCGGCAAGTAGAAGACTAGGTGAGCAATCGCTAGCGTGCGCCAATTGCGACGCAACGTCTGCGGAAACCCGGCGCTTAGAAAGTGGCTAACAGCCCGCAGTGAGAAGGGGCGCGGCCCGTAAAGCGCGTTGTGAGCGCGACTCGCAAGCGCGTTCAGATGATCGCTGATGTCTTGACCGAAATCGAGAGAGCGCGCGCGCATGAGATCTGAGCAGAGCGCGCGGTAGAGCGCCCCAACTCGCGAGATCACCCGTGGCTCGCGGCGATACAACGGCGTATCAGGCAGCAACAAGCGCTCAAGCTCGTCCCAGCGAGCCTGACGCTGCGCCACGAATTCGTCACGAGTTTGCACGGGTGCCTCGTCGTGTCGCGCGGTGATAGAGCAGAGCCAAGAAACGAACCGGGTGCGAGTAGCGAAGCCCCATGCGGCGTGCGAGCAGCGGAGCGACCATTTCCGCGAGTTCGAGTTCCCGTGCCCCCGAGTATAGGTTCAAACGCCGCAGGAACCTCTCGATTGCTTCAAGCTCTTTGGGAGCGAGCTCAGGCCGCTGCGGGAGCTCATAGAGCTCGCGGGGCGTGGGCGCGGGAGTGATCACCAGCGGCTCCTCCAGTTTCTTAGATTGTTCTGAGATCACGAGCGTGCCGGCGACCATGTCGCCGAGACGCCGGAACACGCGATCTTGCGCCATGACGAGGACGCCCAACGCGTAAAACACCGGCAAAACATCCGTGGCACGTAACAAATTGCGAAGCACAATCTGGGCGAAGCTCAGGGGACGACCGTCTACTGTGACCACACGCAGCCGCATTGCGCGTTTTCCAACGCTCTGTCCGTTCATGAGGGACTCAAGCAATACAAAGTAGCCCCACTCGACGGCGAAGCCGAGCGCCAACCAGAGTCCGGCTCCTACTCCTGAGAGACCTTCGGCGCCGGCAAGCCCGCCTAGCGCCCCAGCGACCGCGAACAACGCCATCAACAATGCGCGCACGAGCAGGTCTAGAGTGTACGCTGCGATCCTCCGCGCAGGACCTGCAAGCTCGAAGCTGAACCTCACATGCTCTGGGGTTTCAACGACCGCGATCGTGTCAAGCGCGGGTTGCCGCACGGGGCTCCTCGCGGTCGGGGCCCCCACCCGTCATCTCCCCTTGAGTCGCAGCAGCGCCATGAGAGCGCATGCGACCACACGCTCAAGCCGAGGTCAAAGCTATTCAGCCCTAGGCACTTCGCCGCAAGCCAGAGCCCCCATCAGTCATGCGCCTCGCGTTTCACCGTGCCGTTCGCGGAGGCGCGCACAGAGACCCATTGGTATTTGCGCTCGCGCGATCGATGGACCTAGCGTGGCCCCTCGAGCCGCTCAAGCCAGGCGAAGAGGGTAAAGGACACTAGGACGCCCTCTCGCGAGGTGAGCTCAGAGTCCCGCGTCGCCCGGCGCCGCGTCAGCTACGGGCGCCGCCGCGTCAGTCCCCGCGTCGGTCGGGACCGGCACGATCCCAGCGCTCGCGTCGGGCGCAGGTTCGCCTCCGTCGGCTCCGCTGTCGGGCGCGCCCGCATCGGGCCCTGTGGGCGGCCCGGGGGGAACACAACCCGCAGATTTCTCTTCGGCCACCGCCGTCACGAAACACGTGCGCAGACGGAAATCCCCGCACGCCTTGTACTCCCCGATCTGCTCCACACAGGCGTCCACCGAGGCCTTCGTATAGCGCGCACACGCTAGCGAGCCGGCTGGGCGGATCAGAGACGGGCAAACCGCGATGTTGACACCGTCACAGTCCAAGCTGCTCTTTCGGCCGCTCAGCGCCGCCGTCATCAGCGTGCAGGCTTCAGCCTCGTCGAGCAGCGGGCCATTCCCTGCGGCAGGCTGCGAGAGCCCGGGTTTCGAGTCCACCGTGTCCTCGAGCTTGCGCTCGTCGGAGCATCCGGGGAGCGTCCCAAGGGACAGCCACACCGCGACCGCGTAAGCGCCTCTGGCCCAATTCATCTCTCGCATGGTCGCCATCGTAGCCGCAGCTTCGCCCGGGGTACACGGCGAATTTTTCGAGCTGCCCACCGGACCGCACGCCCCGCTGTCTCTTGAGTCCCGAATTGGCGTTGACTCCGTCGATTCAGAGCGATACGCGGCCCCATCATGCCAATCCGCCGCGCCCTCCTCTCCGTGTCCGACAAAACTGGCTTGCTTCAGCTAGCCAAGGCGCTGGCGGAGCGCGGAGTCGAGCTCCTCTCCACTGGCGGGACCTACCAAGCCCTGGCTGAAGCGCGAATTCCGGTGAAAGCAGTCGAAGAGTACACTGGCTCCCCCGAGGTCATGGCGGGCCGAGTGAAGACCCTGCATCCCCGCATTCATGGCGGCATCTTGGCGCGAGAAGGCACGGACAACTCCGACCTGGCGCGCATCGGAGCGGAGTTCATTGATTTGGTCGTCGTCAATTTGTACCCCTTTGAGAGCACGCTGGCCAAAGCTGACGCGAGCTACGATGAGCTGGTCGAAAACATCGACATCGGTGGCCCGAGCATGCTGCGCTCGGCCGCGAAGAACCACGCCCGCGTCGCCGTGCTGTGCGATAGCTCGGACTACCCCAGCGTCTTGACCGAGCTTCAGTCCGCGCAGGGTGAGCTGTCGCTCGGGACCCGTCGCAAGCTAGCCGCCAAGGCGTTCGCTCACACTGCCGCTTACGACGCAGCAATCACAGGGTGGCTGAGCGCACACGACGAAGACGACGGCCATCCCCGCCACCGCTTGTTGGCGGTGGAGAAGTGCTATGGCCTTCGCTACGGCGAGAATCCCCACCAGCAGGGGGCGTTCTATCGCGAGCGCGGGGCCCCGCTCGGCTCGCTCGCACGCGCGCAGAGCTTGGGCTCAGGCGCTAAGGAACTCAGCTTCAACAACCTGGTCGACGTCGAAGCCGCACTGGAAGCAGTGCGTGAATTCCCCGAACCCGCTGCAGTCGTCATCAAGCACGCCAGCCCCTGCGGGCTCGCAACGTCCAGCAGCTTGGCTGCCGCGTACACCGCGGCGCGCGACGCCGACGCTTTGAGCGCCTTCGGGGGCATCGTTGCGCTCAACCGCGAGGTCGACGCAAAGACCGCGGATATTGTTGGCGAGACTTTTATTGAGTGCGTGATCGCACCGAGCTTCAGTGAGACCGCGCTAGCCACCTTGACCCAAAAGAAGAACCTCCGCATTCTCGCCACGGGTGCCTGGCAACCCGCGGACCACGAGGCGCTTCAGTTCAAGCGCATCGGCGGCGGCATCGTGTTTCAGGACCGCGACCGCACGGGTCCCGGGGAGGTACTCCGGGGCCAGGTGGTCACCGAGCGCGCTCCGAGCGCGGAAGAATTGGCGGCGCTCGAGTTTGCCTGGCTGTGCTGCAAACACGTCAAGAGCAACGCGATTGTGCTCGCTGCTAGGCGTGAAGCTGGTGCGATCGCGACGGTCGGCATTGGGGGTGGACAGACCTCGCGCGTGGGGGCCGTCAAGGTCGCCTGCGAGACAGCCGCAGGGTTAGCCCACGGGAGCGTACTCGCGAGCGACGCGTTCTTCCCCTTTCCCGATGGAGTCGAGCAAGCGGCAGCCGCGGGCGTGACGGCGATCGCCCAACCCGGCGGAAGCAAGCAGGATCCTGCAGTGATCGAGGCCGCGAACCGCGCAGGAATCGCCATGGTCATGACCGGCGTGCGTCACTTCCGTCACTGACACTGCGGCCTTCCGACTTCGCTCTACACGCGCCGACGGTCCGCAGGTCGGCGATAAGCGCTGGCGTCAAACAAATGGCCGGGGCGACCAAGTTCCTAGCTGCTGCGCTGACGCCTTTTCACACCGGGTCCGGCTGCGTTAACGACCCGGACAACGCGTTGCGTCATCGTAGATGGTGGCCAAGGTAGGACAATTCTGCGCCAGCAATGAGAAAAGTTGGCCAACACTCCGCGCCCGTGGTGTACGTCCGACCTGCTTTTCGATAAACGATTCTTTGTGCGGATAAGCACCGGGTCTTCCGGGGGGGATGCACTGAGAAATGCCTTGGGCAAGCGTGAGTCTGGAGCAGCGTGAGTTTAGAGCAGCGTGAATGAGGAGGTAGCCGTGGAAGAAAGAGGAGATCTTAGGCAGGCAACAGCGCGCGTTCTCGATCGGGAGGACGCTGACGTCGTTGCTGGGGGAGACTTTTACGCGAGCCAGAGCAGCCCGCCCGTGAGCACGACGGTCGCCAAAATGGACCTCGATGCGAGTAAGCGCGACAGCAAGCCTTCCCACTACAAGGTGATCTGCATCTCCATGTACACAGAAGATTTGAAGCGCCTAGACCGGATGGTTGAGGATTTGAAGTCCAAGGGCCTGACGAAGGCGAACCGCAGCGCTTTGATCCGCTACGCCCTCGGCGAGGTGGATTTAGACAGGGTCCCCAAGGGCCTCTGACTCTGAGGGAGTCACACCAACTAGGCTTGAGCGCACACATCAGAGACTGCGCTTGAGCTAGCGCTCGGACGTCCAGGGCCGCAGCTATTGCTAGCGGCCTTTCGTCGTCTTACAACGACGCGATGACTGAGCACCGCTGGCCCAGAGAGAGCCCAAGCGAATGCGTCAGGCGCCTGGGCATCTCGCGCGAAGCAGCGGAGCTGACGGCCCAGAGCGACGTCATTGACCTGCACATCGACTCGTTCATCTGGCAACGGCTGCTCGGCTACGACATTGGGCGGCGGCACGGTGAGGGCCTATTCCGTGGTCGATTTTATAGCCAGGTGGACCTCCCACGGCTACGCCAAGTGGGCGTCACCGGCGCCACTTGGGTCATCACGACCAACCCATTGCGCACAGCTCAAGGGCGCGCGAGAGCCCTCGCTCAGAACCTAGACAAGCTCGGGCAGACGCTACGGCAATTCCCAGAGGACGTCAGCGTGGTCGCGACGCGGGCTGAGTACCACGCCGCAGTCGCGAGCGGTCTACACGCGGCCTTCTTGGGTATTCAGGGTGGCAACGCCCTGGACATGGACCTTCGGTCGCTAGATCTACTCGAACCCCAGAGCGTCCTACGAGTGACCCTCCTGCACCTGTCTTCATCGCGCCTGGGCACCACGAGCTCGCCTGCGGCGCTGCGTAGGAGAGCGCTCAGTGACTTCGGTCGAGAGTACATTCGCCTGTTGAATCACAAACAGATCCTTGCCGACCTCGCCCACATCGACCGCGCGGACTTCTTTCGCGCCCTGGATGCTATGGATCCCAGTGTTCCCCCGGTGGTCACCCATACCGGGGTTGCGGGTGTCTATCCACACTGGCGCAATCTGACCGATGAGCAACTCCGGGCCATCGCAGACCGCGGCGGGACCGTCGGTATCATGTTCCACTGGCCGTTCCTCGGCCCTCGCCATAGTAGCCGCGGGCTGGAGCTGGTGGTTGAGCACATCGTTCACGCCGTCAAAACCATTGGCGCCCAGCACGTCTCGCTCGGCAGCGACTGGGACGGAGCGATCACTACACCCCGTGACATGCGGACATGCCTGGAGCTTCCAAAGCTGGTGGAAGCGCTACTCCTCCGAGGGCTCAGCCCGGATGCGATCTCCTGGGTGCTCGGTGGCAGCTTCCTGCGGGTCCTTGAAGCCGTGCGGGGTTGAAGGGAGGCAGCAGCCCCTAGTAATCGAAGCCGGACAGGTCATCCATACAACTCGGATCGATGGGCTCCTCGTTGTCCCAGTGCGTCTCATCGTCCTCCGCCTCCGGGCTGGAGGCCACGGCTACCGGCAGTTGTTGATTGTCGTTCGAGCCCTTGCGGCCGCTGATCCCAGCAAGTTCCTCGCTGCTAAGTTGGGGCAGGCGACGCTTGCCTTGAGGCCCTTCGTCGATGAAGTCACGCAGCGCGTCCATTTCACGCAGCGCCTCGAGCTTCGCTAACGCCTTCACCTCCACTTGGCGGATCCGCTCACGTGTAAGATTCATGATCGCGCCGACGTCCTCCAAGGTGGTGCCGCCACGGTCAGCGATGTCCAGGGCGCAGGACTCGCCCATCTCCCAAACCTCCAGGTCGGGAAAGTTGAGCTTGATAGCGCCCGTTCGCGGAGAAACATCGACGTACAGGTGGTGCTTGCACGAGATATACGGACACGGGCGCGGCCCATTCGTGCATTCGATGCGCTGATGGGGCTTGAAGTACGCTGACTCGGGATACAGTTGACGACCGACCTCAAGCTCACGCTTGGTCATGCGTTTCACGCTGATGGTTCGGGCGCGGACCTCACGCTTTCGGCGGCTGCGTCGCTGCTCCCGGGTGATGTCTGGCTGCATCTCCAGCGCCCTGGCCCCGTCGACCGGGAATTCCCCCAACTCTTGCTCCTGCACCAATTGTTCTTTCGCCATGTCTTGCCTCACGCCCCCGTCTTTCGACCCAACGTCCCTGCCAGGATCCGCACCAGAATAAGCCCCACCCCGCCTACGAGGCCGACAACCGTTGCAGCCGTGCGCGGGTGGTCAGTCGCAGCTCAATCCCCTCGAGCCGAGACAACAACTCGTTGCTGGCTCGCTTTGCACCATCGATATCGCGCCCCACGTCCTGCGCGTAAGAGCTCCTCGCCCGCTGCTGCACCAACTGGGCGAGCGTTGAGAAGATCCCGGACAGCGTCTCCTCAAGCAGCTGCAAGTCGCGCCGCATGAAGAAGAAATCTCTTTGAATTTGCTCGATCGTGTAGTTGTCGGCCATCATCTCTTTGATGCGCAGTACCTGCCGCAACACCGAGACTGGGTACACCCCCTGGGACCCTTGGTGTTTACCCTTCCGCCCGACCCGAACGCTGCGCGCCAGGAGACCCAGCTGAACGTACTTCCTTAAGTTTGCCTCGCTCAGCGACACGTTGAGCCGCACACACAGCTCAAGCAGCTCCGCCGATGTCAGCCCAGTCGCGTACTGACCTTCGATTGCTTTGAGCTGTTGGTCCGTGATCTCAGTCATCTCCCGCGTCCTGAGCTTGAATATAATCTATTGAGTGGATCATGATTCAAGTAAGTTGATTGGGAAATTGGCGCTGTTCAGAAACAAAGTCCATTGCAGCGTCTTTACGGTTCGATAGGACGGTTAATGTCCGGGACAATGGATTGTCCATGGAGACTATGACCCGTCCATGGGCGAGACCCGCCTCGGGGAGGCCCCCCTACCGACCTGGAAAGCTATCAGCTATCGCCCCGACCAGAAGGAGAGTAGGGTCCAGACCCGTGGCACCCTCCTACCGCGACGTGAAGGCCAGTGGGATCCGCCTGCGCGTCACAGACGTGGGGCAAGGCCCAACACTGCTCTTGCTTCACACGGCGCTACTCGATCGCACCGCCTGGCACGGGATGCTCGACGCGCTCACGAAGCATTTCCGCGTGATCGCCCCGGACTTACCCGGCTTCGGCGAGAGCGAAAAGCCAACGGTGAGCCGCTTTGCCTACGACGTTGCCGCCTTCACTCACGTCGTCATCGACTTGTTTGCCGCGCTGGGCCTGGGACAAGCTCACCTCGCGGGCCACGGGCTGGGCGGAGCTGTCGCCCTGTCGCTCGCGAACAGCAGTCCTGAGCTGGTGTCGCAGCTGATCCTAGTCGACTCCATGTGTTACCAGACGCGCCCGGACCTGCTGCGACGGGTGGCCGAACTGCCCTTCGTAGGCGGTTTCACAGTCAAGCAGCTGTGGGGCAAGGCGCTGTTTCGGTCATATTGTCGAGAGGTGTTAACAGACCCAAAACGCCCGATGGCCTTGCCCCGAGTTGACCACTACTATGAACAGTTCAACACACCCTCCGCACGCAACAGCGCCCTCGCGACGCTGCGTGCCACTGCCGACACCCGACCTGTCGTGGCCAACACAGCCCGCGTGAGCGCGCGGTCGCTCGTCGTTTGGGGCCGGCACGACGCGATGTATCCGGCGGCGTTAGGTCAGCGCCTAGCCCGGGAAATCCGGGGCGCCGGATTTCAGTTACTCGACTCGGGCCACACGCCGAGCGAAGAGCAACCTGAGGCGCTCGCTGAGGTGTTCCGCAAGTTCTGCTCTTTCGAACGCGCGTGAACACCCAACAACGTTCGCTGGGTGCGCTTCGCTGGAGCACAGAGGGACCTGAGTCCCCACCCACTCTAGGCCTCTATTCGGCGCGCGGACTCGGGAAACGCGCTGTCGGCGGTTTCCGGTCCGGAGTTACGGGGGGCATGGGACGCCGAAGAGGAGGAGCTTCAACGCCTGGACTCCAGCCGCTCGCACGCCCAGGCTCGGGGGCTAGAGCCCGGGGCCCCGCCGATGCGCTCGTCGCAGGCGCAACGGGTTCACCGGTGGGAAGCGGAACTGTCTCAACCGGAGATGCCGGCTCTGCCACCGCCCGAGGGATGGCGGAAGGGACAACAACAGCGGTTGGCGCGGCGCTCGCCGCAACAGCGGGCGATGCAGCGTTGGCGGCAGGGCCTTCGCTACCCTGACTCGCGTGCCGCTGCCACTGCCACCACCAGAAGATCACCGCTACGCTGATTGCTGCTCCGAAGATTCGCACCAGCCACTTCAGGTTCTCGGCTCGGCTCTTCTGGCGGGTTCTTGAAAGCCCGGGGATCCCTGCAGCGACCAAATCGTCATCCTCTTGCGCAAGAGGAACGGCCCTAGGACTCGCCGGCCCCCCCGTATAGGTACCGGCTTCGCCCTCAGAGAAGAAACGGTCGGGATCTGCGCCGTCGGCGGGATCTGCGCCATCGCTGAGCGCGCCCTCAGGGTCCAGCGCCGAGGGACCGAGCGCCGCGACGTCTAGAGCGGTGTCCGCCCCGCTGTTAGCCTGCACTGAGGAACGCTCACTCACCCGAATGGGGCCAGTCCCCGGAATCGTTTGCTCGTCTACCGGCCGGGGCAAGAAGGGGAAAATGTTGTTCGCCGCTTCTGGCGCTACCTCGCGCCGCGGATCCTGGATTTCGACGCCGCGAGGCGCGCTCGCATCCGCTACTCTAGGAGTGTTCACTCCTTCCGGATATGCGCCATCTGGCTCCGCGAGGTCTTGCCGAAATGCCGATGGGGTTGTCGCTGAGAAGCCCGGCGGCAGATTGGCGAGTTCCGCGTTCCGCAGGCCCAAGCCCATCATCGTTGACCCTTTGGCGCGTTGGCTCGTCGCAGCCGCATCTGGCTGAGAGCGGGGCGGGACCACGTTAGGAGCCTTGGGTTCGATGCTCCTCATCGGCTGAGCTATGATTTTGCCCGGACCGAGGCTCGCATGGGCGTCCGCGAAGGAACTGCGGGACTCGGAGCGACCAAACTGCG
>JBDKJZ010000095.1:0-13026 GCA_039796375.1 Pseudomonadota bacterium | reverse complement strand
ATCTCAAACGAGGCGCAGCCGTTCTTGAAGAGCCTAGGGCTCGACTTAGCCTCGCTCGGCGCCGCACCGCTTGAGACGCTGCAGTGGACAACAACTTGGGGAAGCGAATTCTCTGCAGAGCTTCTGCCGGGCGGTGTCGGACTGAGTCGCCTGCGTCTAGATGAAGGATTGGCGACGCGCGCAGAGGCGCTGGGCGCCGAGATCGTTCGGGCGGCAGAGGTCAGAGCAGTCACCTTCCAAGGGAGTCACTTCAGCGTAAGAACCAAGACATTGGAGTTTCAGGCGCGCGTAGTGATTGGTTCTTACGGAAAACGTTCGCGTCTTGACCGGAGTCGCCACCCTGCCGGAAAACATAGCGACTACGTCGCTGTGAAACATCACTACGTAGGCGAATTCCCCAAATCGTTGGTCAGTCTGAATTCGTTCCCTGGGGGATATTGCGGCATTTCACGCGTCGAAGGCGATGGCATCAATGTGTGTTATCTAGCGCGCGCTAGCGCGATTCGTGCTCACGGCGGTTTGCCCGGGTTCGAGCGTCGCGTTCTCAGGTCGAATCACGCTCTCTCGGCCCGCTTGGATGTACTTCGCCCGTTGCACGACCGACCATTAGCGATAGCACAGGTCGACTTCTCTAAGAAGGCCCCGGTCGCTGACCACATGCTCATGGTGGGGGACGCGGCCCAGCTGGTTCATCCATTCTTGGGCAATGGTATCGCGCTTGCCCTGCGCAGCGCCATGGTCGGGGCCCACGCTATCAGCATGTTCTTGAATGGTGCGATATCGCGCCAAGCCCTTGAGCGGGACTACGCCGCTTCATGGCGGTCGTCGGTTTCTCTGCGAGCCGCTCTCGGACGCGCGCTTCACCCACTCTTCGAAGTGAAATCCCTATCGGATCTCAGCTGCAAGGCCGCCTCTCTGTTTCCCGGGCTGGCTCAACGCATGCTCGGTCTGAGCCACGGCAAGGATTTCTAAATGGCACCACTGTCACTCGACCGATTGCCGACGAGATGGGCTAGGCTCATGGCCGCGAGCCGCACCGCCCTAGCTACGCGTTTCTCAGAGCGCACCACTGAGTCTGAAACACTCGATGATCTCAACGCAGCAGGCGACGAGCTACGTCGCAGTCTCCGCGAGCTTGCGTCACTTAACCGCTGGCTCGGTGGCCGCGCGACGCTGCTCTCAGGAGTCAAGCTTGCGCTCGCCTCCGAAACGATATCCGATATCCCGCGCTTGATCGATGTCGGCTGCGGCAGCGGCGACGGTCTCCGAATGCTTGCGCAGTGGTCGCGCGAAACCAGCCGTAAGATCGAGTTCGTAGGCATCGACGCGAACCCCAACGCTCTAGAACTCGCTCGTGAGCTTTCGCAGGAGTATCCTGAGATTGAGTATGTGCAAGCGAACGCGCTGAGCATCGACTGGAACACCCTTCGTCCCGACATCATCACCGCCAATCTGTTCTGTCATCACCTGTCCGATTCTGAGCTACGGCGCTGGCTAGTGGCAGCTGCCGCATCTTCCGCATCGGCTATCGTGATCAACGACCTGCAGCGAAGCTGGCTGCCCCATGCCCTGTTCTTGGGCCTCTGCACGGTCTTGGGGCTCTCCGCTATCACGAAGCACGATGGCTCAATCAGCGTGCGACGCGGGTTCACACGCTCTGACTTAGTTAGCCTTGGACAACTCGCGCACCCGCTCAAGCAAACGCTGCGCTGGCGATTTGCGTTTCGGTACCAGCTGGTGACCGCTAGATGACTCAACTACGTCCTCCGCGGATCGAGGCCGTCGCCGTCGTGTCGCCGCAGCACTCGCGAACGACCGACGAAATCATCCCACTGATCGAGCGATGGCTTACCAACATGCCCGAGGCGCTGCGCCGAAAGGTGGTGCGGATCCTAAAGCTCTCGGGTGTCGATCGCCGCTATTCGATCATGAGCCCGGAGGAGATCTTCGCCATTTCATCCTTTGCTGACCGCAACACGCTATTTATTGAACGCATGTTGCCGCTCACTGAGCGTTGCTTGCGCGATGCTCTCGAGCAATCGCGCATGCTTCCGAAGGAACTCGATGCGATCATCACCACCAGCTGCACGGGGGTCATGATCCCATCGATCGACGCTTTTCTAATTGATCGGGTTGGGCTCCGAGGCGACATCCTGCGGTTGCCAGTCTTTCAAATGGGTTGCGCCGGCGGCGTTGCGGCGCTTGGCTACGCCAACGCCATGCTGCAGGGTGGAGTCGTGAAGCGCGTGGCAGTCCTCGCCTTCGAGTCTCCGACGACCACGCTGCGCATAAACGACTTCTCAATGGCGAACCTAGTGAGCGCAGCTATTTTTGGAGACGGAGTGGCTTGTGTGGTGCTTTCCAACCAACGTCCCGCTGAGCCTTCGAGCCCGCGTCCCGTAGTGGTCGACCATGCGATGTATCACTTCCCCAACGAACAAGCCCTCATGGGCTTCAACCTGACAGATTCCGGTCTGGAAATGGTGTTGTCTGAGCGTGTGCCCGCGGTGATTGACGCCCATCTAGATGCGGCCGTGCTGCCGTTGCTGCTTCGTCACGGCTACACGCCGCATCAGATCGATCATTTTCTGTTTCATCCCGGCGGTAGAAGGATACTCGCGTCGGTCGATACCTGGCTGAAAAAGTCAGGCAAGGCACTCGGAGCAAGCCATGACATCCTGCGCGCGTTCGGCAACATGTCGAGCGCCACGGTACTCTTCGTTCTGGCGCGCGCCCTCGAAACACCGCATCGCGCTGGCGAGCTAGGCCTAATGCTGGGCTTCGGCCCTGGTTTCTCAGCCCAAAGCTTGCTCCTCGAATGGCGGACCGAGTGAGCCAAGGGACAGTCAAAGACGCTTGGGCGTTAGTGCTCGGCGGGTCGAGTGGGCTCGGGCTTGCGTGTAGCAAGCAGCTCATCTCAGACGGCTACCGAGTGTTCGTGATATTTCGGGAATCGCGCGAGGGGGCTCGTCAAGCCGAAGATCGACTTTGTAGCCTCGGACCCAACGTGCGCTCGCTCAACGCGGATGCCGTAAGTGAACGGGGCATTGTGCGCTGCATCGAAGCTCTTGACTCAGCGCTAAGCGGCGACAAGGTCGCAGTACTAGTACACTCAATCGCCTGCGGAAGCACACGTTCACTGCGCGCAACTCAGCATTCGGCGGGCGACCGCGCCGCACTGACGCCCGCTGATCTCGCAGAGACGGTCAGCGCGATGGGTCTGAGTTTATACTCGTGGGTCTACGAGCTTCAACGCCGTCAGTGGTTTGCTGAGGACACACGAATTATTGCACTCACTAGCGAGGGAGCCCGCCGAACGTTCGCTGGCTACGGCGCGGTTTCGGCGGCAAAAGCGACCCTGGAAGCTGTCGTGCGCTCAATTGCCGTTGAGCTAGGCAGCGCCGGAATAAAGGCCAATGCGGTCCAGGCCGGCGTAACAGATACACGGGCGTTGCGCCAGCTACCGAACAGCGAGCGCTTGTTGGCGAACGCGCTTTCTCGGAATCCGCTAGGTCGCTTGACGCTTGCTGAGGACATCGGAAACGTCGTGAGCCTACTCTGTCGCCCTGAGTCGGCTTTTATCAACGGCGCAGTGATACCGGTCGACGGAGGCGAGCGCCTGTGCTGAAACGCCTGAGCGAAGCCCAGCGCGTGGTCGTGACGGGTCTAGGCGTCGTCGCGCCCGGCGCCTCCGACATTCCTTCCTTCGAGAGATTGCTTCGACAAGGAAGAAGCGCCATTCAACATGACCCAGAGCTCGAGCGGCTAGGGTTCGGATGCCATATCTCTGCGCGTTGTACATTGTCGCAGGAGGTGTTGGATCGCTATCTAGATGCGCTTGCTCAGCGCCGGTTGCGCAATGCTGCGTTAAGGTTCGCGCTAGTTGCCGCGCTCCAAGCGTATGAGTCGTCAGGACTCGCCGAGCCGACGGACAAGGCGCGCGCCCGATTCGGGGTCATCTTTGGCGCTGGACTGCCGGGTATCGACGTGCTCCGCGACGGGCTTCGTGACATTGATGACGGCCGCGTGAAGCGCCTCGGCTCGGCGATGATTCAGATGCAGATGCCGAGTAGCGCGGCGGCCATAGTCGCCGGAAAACTAGGATTCGCCGGTCAAGTCAGCTGCAACGCTGCCGCGTGTGCGACGGGCACAGAAGCCTTGTGTTTGGGAATCGAGAGAATTCGTTGGGGACTGGCAGATGTATTGCTCGTCGGGAGCTGTGAGTCCCAGGGGGCACATCTTTGGGGACCTTTCGACGCCCTAGGCGTCCTTTGCCGAGCATTCAATCACGCCCCTGAGCGGGCCTCTCGCCCGTTAAGCGGGCAGGCCGCAGGCTTCGTGCCGGGCGGCGGTGCGGGCGCTCTCGTGCTCGAATCACTTAGTCATGCGCTTGAGCGCGGCGCGCCCATTTACTGCGAGGTCCTCGGGGGCGCCGTGAACAGCGGTGGTCAGCGCGACGGGGGCAGCATGACTGCCTCTAGCCCAGTGGGTATCGCACGATGCATTCGTAGTGCGCTTGAGGATGCTCGCGTCACTGGTCACGAAGTGGACGCTATCGCAGGACACCTAACAGCTACTGCCAACGACGCGATTGAAGTTGAGTGTTGGTCACAAGCGCTCGGGCGCTCTGGCCGGAGCTTTCCTCGCATCAACGCCCTGAAGTCGCTGATTGGCCATGGCTTAAGCGCTTCAGGCTCGATTGAGCTGGTCGCGGCAGCGCTTCAACTACGAGGACGCTTTTTGCACGCCTCACTCAATAGCGACGACCTGCATCCGCGGATAAGCGGAATCCTGCACGAGGACTGCATCGTTCGAGAATCACAAGGCAGTTCTTTTCAGACCTTAGCCAAAGCAAGCTTCGGCTTCGGTGACGTCAACGCTTGCGCCATCTTGACTCGCTGGGAGCTACCATCATGCAACGAGACGAAATCCTTCATCAACTAGAAGGCATCATCAAACCCTATCTGCCAGGTGATTCAGCAGACCCAATTCTTCTATCTGAAGACGCCGATCTGGTTCTTCAGCTTGGAGTGAGCTCGATGCACATGATCGACATCATACTCGAGATCGAAGAAGACTTTAACATCGAGTTCAGCTCCAGCGACACGTACAACATGTCGCGCGTCGGCGATGTGGTCGACCTCATTCAGCAGAAAACCAAGTCGACAACTCAAGCAGAAGGCAACTAGACATGACGAATGTTAACTTTGGATCGGCAAGTATCGCGAACGGCGGATGTCCGGATCCGTCTTTCCTGGACGCGCCACTGAGCGAGCCCTCATCAGAGCCTTTAGCTGATCCACCGCTACCGAGTCCCACGCCGGTCGAGGATCCTCCGCCTCATCCGTACCGAAAAGACCCTGACGTCCCGAGTAGGAGCCCGGCCGAGCCGGAGGGCCCGTACTACGAAGACTCACCAAGAACCCCGATCACTTAACCCCCCGATGGCTGTAGCAGGGATCTCACTGAGCCTATGAGCAACTTCATCAGTGTTCATGAGTTGGTGCTGCTGACCCTTGGGTTTGCTGCCTACGGAGTGGTGACCCTGCCCCATGTATTGCGGCGACAACCGCTCTCCTATCCGATCATCTTCGTCGCGGCAGGCGCGCTATTGTTTTCGCTCCCGCTTGACCTACCCGAGGCGAACCCAATCGCATATCCCAAGGTCGTTGAGCGCCTAAGCGAGATCGGGGTGATCACCTCGCTGATGGGTGCCGGCCTGGCGATTAACCGCGTGCCCGGCTGGAGGTCGTGGGGGTCGGCAGTGAAGCTGCTGGCGATTACGATGCCGCTCACCATCGCGGCCATCATCGTGCTGGGCTGGTGGGCCCTCGGTCTGACTCCAGCCGCAGCGATCCTGCTGGGTGCCGTGCTGGCGCCCACCGACCCGGTCTTGGCCAGTGACGTGCAGGTCTCTGGTCCCGATGCACACGACGACGACGAAGTCAGGTTCGCGCTCACGTCGGAAGCGGGGCTCAACGATGGCCTCGGCTTTCCGTTTACCAGCCTCGCGATACTGATCGCCGTGAACGGCCTTGCGCCCTCCGGCTGGCTCGGACACTTCCTGTTCATCGACCTCGGGTTCAAGATCGTCGTGGGAGTGGTGGCAGGACTGGTGGTTGGAAGGGTACTGGGCTCGGTCATCTTCGCACGCTACTCGCCCCTGCCTCGCATCAAAGACGGAATGATTGCTCTCGCTGCAACGCTAATCGCGTACGCGGGCACAGAGGCGTTGGGCGGTTACGGATTTCTCGCCGTGTTCGTCGCGGCAGTGGTCATCCGGAACCAGGAACGCAAGCACTCCTATCAAGAAGTGATGCATGCTTTCTCCAACCAGATTGAGCGTCTGCTGAGCGCAGGGATACTCATCCTCTTTGGAGGAGCGCTAGTTAGCGGAGTGCTCAAGCCTCTTGATTGGCAGGGTGTGCTTGTGGCCATTGCCATCGTACTGATCATCCGACCGAGTGCCGGAATGGTCGCCCTAGCTGGTTCCAGAATCTCCCTTCGGCAGCGCCTGGCAATCTCCTTCTTTGGGATCCGGGGGGTCGGGTCTTTCTACTACTTGGCGTACGCCTCAAGGCAGGTGGAGTTTCCGCAGCTAGAACGCTTATGGGCGATCACAGTCGTGGTGGTGGCCATTTCGATCGTCGTTCACGGGACGACTGCGACCTTGGCTATGGCTCATATCGATCGCGCTCAACGAAGGGCCGCGGGTAGGTTGAGCGACCCGTCACCAAGCGTTCGATGAGGGCTGAAGCGCAGGCAGAACAGTTGCGATGGACAACCACTGCAACCTGACTTAGTCATCTTTTTCAAGGCCCATGACCTGGACGCCGATCAGCGCGACACGCTCGCCCGGCTGAGAGTGCGCGACGATCGAGCGGATCTCCCGCAAGCACTCCCGCTGCAGCTCGGCGATGCGCTGCAAGTCTACCGCCGACACACTGCACAGATTGTACGCGAACATGCCGCGGCGCGCCTTTCCGGCGCGTTCAGCGGCGACGTTTAGCCACCAAGCGGCCAGTGCTTTTGATCCGCTGGGGTTGGCACCAAGTTCGAGCGCCACTTCGTCGGCGGGGAGCCAGTGAGTTCCATTCGAGCGCACTTGCTGGCTCTCTTCGAGAAGCTTCAAACACTCGTCGACCTCGGCGTTCTCTATGCCTAGCAACTTGGAAACCACGCTGGAGTCGTGTTTCGGCGTCTTCCGATATTGTGCGACCTCCAAACAACGCAGCACGGCATGTGACCACGGTCGCTCGTAGGCGGCGCGGCGCGCTAGCTGTTGTTCACGCCACGCTTGCGCCGCTGCCGGTAACAATGCTGGATCCGTCCACAGCGCCAGAAAATCTAGGAGTCGGTGCGAGCAGGAATCCAGAATCCGCAGAAACTCAGGTAGACGAATATCGACGTCGCCACGGAAATAGCGGGCTAACGAGAACCGGCTCATCTGCGTATCGCGCGCGACCTGCACAATCGCGATGCGTCCACGCTCGTGCTCGAGCAGCGATGTCACGACGTCCGTGGTCACGACGTCTTTTAGCCAGCGGGGGCGCTGTCGATAGAAGCCCGCCAAAGAATCCGCGGCAGGCTTCTTAGACTTCTCAGCCAGCGCAAAAAACTGCAGCGCCGTGGGCGCACGACGTCCGCTTTCCCAGGTGTAGATGACGTTGGTGCTGAACCCGAGACGCCGACTGAGCGCCGCTTGAGAGCGCTGCCCCCGCAACGCACGCACAAGCTCCTGGCTCAACTTGGTGAAATCCATTCATGCAGTTTGCAACATTGTGAGGCTACATTGCACTATGCAATGTGGCATTCTGACCTGGACAAGACTCCGAGGCGCGCGCACTATCGATTGCATGAGAACTCCCCAACGAGCATCTGCCCTTGCACAGGCCGTCTCTACTTCCCGCTCAGGCGCGCTGCTGGGTTTGATGCTCGCGACGGCGGGTTATGGAGGCTGCTCAGGTAGCCAAAGTTTCGACGATGGCTCGGATCCACTATCAGTCGGTCGGGGGGGTGACCACGAGCCTGCGGCGGGTACAAAACCCTCCCAGACAGCCGAGGAGGAATTGCCGAATCCAGGTCCTCTAGTGATGGACGCGGGCCCGCCAAGTCTCGCGCCGGCTGACGTGGACACGATGGGCTTGGGAGCGTGCGAGCGAACAGCGCTGAGGACCGTGGTCCAGCGCGTATACCGAGCGAACCCAGAGCTCAGTGACATCACGGAGTTTGTGCCGAATGCGGTGTACGGTGCCCCAGAGCCTGATGCGAGCGCCAGCTTCTTCGAGGCGGCCATGCATCCGACGACTGTAGAGCTATCGTTTCGCCGCTGTTCCGGCGAAGTGGTGGACGGCGAGTGCACTGACGCGACGTACTGGTACTTCGAAACGGACGCTGCGTGCGAGCCACAGTTGGTGGGCCAATATCACCAGTCGCTGAATGGCGACTGCTTTGAGGTCGAAGGCGAACCGCGCGTCGGTTTCAGGGGCATCGTCAACAAACGTTCACTTTGTGACTTCGACTTCATGCCGATGCCCCTTCCCGACCGCAGCGTATTCACCGGGCTGGGCGAGGGGACCTTCTGCGGCATAGAGGCACCAGCGCTTCGGGACATCACAGTAGAAGTCTCACAGCGCGCCGACGACCCTTCACAAGCGACCGTAGTATTCACCGGGTTGGGCAGCTGTGTGGATGGCCAAGACTTGCCCGCGCGCGTTCTTGGCAGCACCGTCGAGCTCGACGCAGAACTCGGCGAAGCGTTGCCCGAGTGCGGCCCGCCGGATAGAATCTCAGCCACTATGAGCTTCGCGGGCGAGCCGCTCTTCGGCGGTGGGTTCACGGGGTATATTGAGCACTTCGTTCAGGAGGCGGTCTGCGAATCAAGCGCCACGAAGCACACGGGGAGTTTCCACCTGCTTCCCGCAGCGGGGCAGTGAGGCACGACGTGGTTCTCTTCGACCTTTAAGTCGATCGCTCCCGGAGCTGTACCAGCTCGGCCCACAGCTCTTTAAGGGCAGGTCGACCGAGCTGCAACACCTCAGCGGTATCGAGGGCGGCGGCGGCTTCGATACTTGGGTCTCCGCCTGCGGGGTCGCTGGCCAGAGCGTAGGCGAGGTGGTCGGCCATGCGCAGCACCGCGACGCTTTCGGCGATAGCTTTGCCTTTGCCCGACGCGCGCGCTTGGTCGTGGTGCAGCGCACAACCGTCACTAAAGCCTCAGGCAGCTTCCTGCCCGTCATCACGTGGGCGGCGAGCTCCGCATGGTCGTAACCCAGATGGGCTCGCTCCAGCGTGATTAATTGATTAGCGCCAGGTTCTGCTTGCTCAAGCAGCGCGGCGTACTGACGCTGGTCAACCTCGAGCTGCAACAGTTTACCTAGGTCGTGCAGAATTCCGGGAGTGAACGTGTCTAAGCCGACGAGGACTGCACGGCCCCGAGCCAAACGCCGAGCCAGCGAAGCCACAACGAATGAATGCGCATTGATCATTCGACCACCGGGACCGCTATTGGAAAACTGGCCCATCATCAGCTGGGCGACGGCGACTTCTGCTCGAGGACGAGCCCGCCCTTCAGCGTTGCGGCATCGCCGAGCACGGCGACGACGCGCGCGAGGAAACGATTGAACACGAGCAGCTGCCGCTTGCGCCCGAACGCGGCGCCCGACTTCGCGGAGGTTCGCAGGCGCTGTTCGAGGGCCTGCTTGAACCCCTCGGGAGAGGAATACGTGCGGATCGT
This sequence comes from Pseudomonadota bacterium, assembly GCA_039796375.1. Classification (GTDB taxonomy): domain Bacteria; phylum Myxococcota_A; class Polyangia; order Polyangiales; family Polyangiaceae; genus SZUA-265. The sequence continues at coordinate 3,290 of JBDKJZ010000095.1, read as the reverse complement.
CATGCTGCGAGCCCTCCAAACGGCTTGAGCGCGACTTCGACATCACCGAGCTCGGTCTTCGTGACGAGGCCACGGCGCAGGGCTTGCTGTGCTGCTTGCCGCAGCAACTCGGGCGATAGACCCTCGCACGCGCAGTCGTTCAGGGTGCGGCGCGGGTTCGTAGTCGGGACCGCGGAGAACCAAGCGCGGTCCTCAGGCGCGACGTCGGCGTGGTGCAGCACCACGTCGAGCGGCACGCGGAAGCGGCGCGTCCTCCACGCTGCCGGGAGCGTGAGGTGGACCTGCGCCGGCAGCACGTCGGAGAGGCCGTGCAGCGACAGCGCCGTTTGGTGAGAGATCACCCCAGCTTGCTCGGACCAGAGCCAGACGGTAACCAGTTCCTCGTGCTCCCCGACCGGGAAATGCACGAGCCGGTAGATCCCCCGCCGCGGCCGCGTCACGCGGCCGGCGTGGATGTGCTTCCGGAGCAGGTGGGTCGAGTAGCCCGCCTCGGCGGCCTGCTTCGTCGTGACGTACCCGGACTGCCCGGCCGCGGTCTCGAACAGCCGGTCCCAGCTCGGACCAATAGTTTCCGCCTCAGACACTCACAAACCGTAACCTGTAGTTACGTTTTGTGCAATTTTTTAGGTTCGACGCCACCGCTTTGGAACCGTGGGTTCCGTTTTGTGCGCCCTATCGCTGATCTGATTCTGCCGAAACGCGTCGGGTGAAGCCCCCTGAAGCTGCCTATCGTCCTTGGGCCAGTGGCAGCGTTCGGTTCGGGGCGTCTCTGCAGCCCTCTTCATCCTGGGTGACCGGATACGTCATCTCCCAGGGGTCGGCGCTCGCCTCGTGTGGGCTAGGCTCGCCAAGTCAATGACATCCGCACTCGGCGTGTCAGCGATCATCGCTCGAACGCTAGGAAGCTGTAGATCCGTGCTATCCGCAGGCTATGTCTACCGAGCCCCATCTCCGCGACGAACCGGTTCTCGAACACTCGGTGCTTGAGCGCGAAGTGACACGCGACGGAACCACTGTGCGCGTCGAAATCTATCGAAGCCAAGACGATCCGGGCTGGGTGCTCGAAGTTGAAGATGAAGGTGGCTCATCCACCGTGTGGGAGGACACATTCGAGAGCGACGACGCGGCCTTCGCCGAAGCCCTGCGTGCCATCGACGAGGAGGGTATCCACTCCTTCGCGCCCCAAACGGTCGACCGCGCGGCTCTGCGGGCGCGGTGGAACAGCGTCGTCGCTCAGGCGCCGATCGCCGAGTTCAAGCGCATTCTGGATGGCTCAGCCGACATGATGAGCTTCCAGTGCGCTTGCGGTCTGTTCGCGGCCTTGGCATCGGCGCCGGAACTCGTGGGGCCGAGCACTTGGCTCGATATGCTCAGAAGAGAGCAACCCTTTGCTGACCTGGCTGAGGCGCAGCAGTTCGCGAACGGCGCGATGGCGCTCTACAACGGCATTCAGCGTTCCCTTACAGCGCTCGATGTTCGTTTCTGCCCCGCCCCTAGCGACGAAGATGCCATCCGTGAGTTTTGCGCTGGCTACGTCCAGGTCGCACTGAGCGACGCGACCTGGATCGACGACAGGGATGCCCTTGCCGAGGTGGCTCCGCTGTGTGCGCTTGCAGGTGTCTTCGCCGCCGAGAAGGTGGCTGAGCTCATGCCGCCGGGCTTCAGCGATATGGAGACGTGGCTGCAGCATACGCGCGAAGGCCTATCGGATACGCTTACAGCCCTGCATGGGTATTGGGAGGCAGGGCGCCTGGCGGCAGCGGTTCAACTCCAGGAGCGCGCTTCGCCCGCGCGCCGTTCGGAACCCAAGGTCGGACGGAACGATCCTTGTCCATGCGGAAGCGGCAAGAAATTCAAGAAGTGCTGCGCGAGCTAGTCGTGTGCGCTGAAGCGAGAGGAACATGAGCCGCAGCAGCCAGCCAACGAAACTGCCCCAACAGCGCGAGGCACCGTGACGAGGAAGCCATACTCCACCACTACCAGGACGGCGGACAACCGGCTGGTTCCATGGCTCGCCGCGGAAGGGCCGCTGGCCTACACGCCCGAGTCGCCTCCGGTGCGAGAGAGCTTGTTCCAGTACGGATGGGCGCTTCCGCAGGTGTGCAAGCCCGGTCTTCGGCGACATGCCTACTTCGGGGCGATCCGGCGGGCTGATGCGCACGACGTGTTCGCGTTCTGGCAGGACGCTAGCCGTGGAACAGTCGAGCGCGTCGCGCACCACGAGGGCACGCTCGCAGGCGGCATCATCCAGGCTCCGATCGCCGTCTATCGGCACGACATGACGCGAGGCGACAGGGCCTACCTCTTCATTCAGCACGGCAGCTACCAATGCGTTCCGGTGGATGAGCAACCGGAAATCGAGAATGGCTACGTGCATCTGCACCGCGGCATCGGGGACGCGAATGCCTTTCGGTGGGGCTCCTTCCGGACCGGAGCGGAGTCACGTCACACGAGTACGTGGCAGGACTACGCGCGGCTGCAGTTCGATGTTCTCTCGCGCTCTGACCTTTCCTTCAACTCGATCCACGACCGCGCTAAGCGAGCCGAGACGGGGCACATTCGCGATGACACTTGGATGACCGACGCGCTTGCCGTGGAGCGCGGTCTGGACATCGAGCACGACCCGTGGACGCAGGCGATCTGGAACGCTGCGCACCAGAGCTTCGCCCTCCGGCGCTGGGTCAGCGAGAACAAGTTCGGCCCGCATCGCGTCGTCTGCCGCACTCCGCTCACCAACATCCGCATCACCACGTTCTTCGCGGGCGAGCACGAGGTGCGTGTGCTCGACCCATCTCGAGTCGAGCTGCTCACCGCCATCGGCTGTAAAGTCATCGTCGAGGACTGAGCCGCCAACGCCGTGGACATCCGCACTCGGCGTGTCAGCGATCATCTGTTCGAGCGCTGACTTCTCACTGTCTAAAGATGCGAACTCAAGGCTTTTCATGGGGTCCCTTCCGAACTGGCGCTCAGGGTTGAAATAGCCAGCCGCGAGTTTCTGCTAAACCTCGCATTTTCTTGGCCGATTTTTCGATTTGATTGGAGCCCAGGCTCGTGAAGTCAATCACCGCATGCTCCCGAAAAGGTCCAGGATCCGGACGAGCGCAAACACCGCAGGTCTCAGCCTCGCCGACTGAGACCCCGATAACCCCAACGGACTTCATGCCCTGCCCCGTGAAGTGGTCCCAAGCGCGCTCGGCTGAGATGAGGTCTCCGTTGTAGACAGAGAGCTCGTTGCCGTCTTTCGGCGTCGGCTTGAAAGCCTGGGACGTAACCCGCGTAGCCTGTATCCA
>JBDKJZ010000094.1:0-13054 GCA_039796375.1 Pseudomonadota bacterium | reverse complement strand
GGGAACGCCGCTGGCGGACCCACAATTGGCGCAGGAATGTCGACGATGGTGGTCACCGCAGAGTCTATCGCTGCCGTAGCCTGAGCGCGGAACGTCCGAAGGATTTCGCCAGTGTCCAGTCGCACAATGGTGAGCGAACGAGCAGGTATCGCTCCGGAGTACTGATTGACGAGCTGGGCTGGATCGAACTGGTCGTCTTCGGCCAGCATGAGCGGTCCGGCGTCGGCTTCTGCGCCCGTCCGACTTCCGGCGTCGCCTCCGGGGAGCACCGCGACGCTCACCTCTGTGCCGGGATCCGTCGAGTTCAGCTTCAAGAACACCGTCGAGATGAGCGGTGTGCCCCCGTTACCGAAGAGCACGTTACCGCTCGCGTCGCGCGTGAGCTGCCAGAGGAAGCGCGGTCCGCCGCTGGTGATCACGGGGTTCGTCACATCCAGAGCAAAGTAGCCTGCCCCGACCTGGCCCTTGCCGAAGCCCTGGACCAGCGCTGAACGCCACGCGCCGTTGCCCGACTGGGCCTGCACTGCGGTGCGCTCCAGTGTCACGACATTACCGTTCACGGTTGCCGGTACATCTCTCGTGATTGGGACGCCATCCAACAGGGTTGCCGGCGTCGTTGGGTATTGGGCCTGCAAGACCGGGAGCACCGCCGGGGGAAAGAAGGCCCAAAGTTCGTTGTTCGCGAGCTCGCGGACCTGCTTTTCGGGGTCGTTAGACTGATCTGCCGTCTTGAACGCGTGCAGCATTCCGTCGGCGGTCGAGGTGTAGAGTACGGTCGGGCGTGCGCTTGCGATCTGCTGCTCCGCGAAAGCTTGGTACGACTCGTCTCTCAGGAACTCGCTTGGACGCCCTGGCACGATGCGCGGCGTGGAGTGGTAGATGGCGCCAAACTGGTTGCAGTCGGTCGTGCCGCTCGTGCGACACCGGGACTCGTCCTCGGCGTTGGTCAGCCCTACGGTCCAGCCCAGAATGGCATCGCGGCAGCTGGTCGCGGTGCTGCCCTCGCAGTCCGAGTCGTCGACTTCCATCAGCGCGGCGCTGACCTTGGGAACAAACTCCGCCCCCGAGGACGCGGTCGTCATCGTTCCGCCTGACAGCCCCAAGCCATCATCGTTCCCCGTCAAGTATGGGCGGATGCTGTTGCGTGAACTGTCATCTGCCACAACGGTGATGAACCTGCGGTCGGGGCCGCTGCCGGAGTTGATGTTGGCTGCGAAGTCATCCCCCTTTGCCGCATCGACAGGTTGTTCTTCAGGGACGCCGTCCTCGCACAGGATCCGTGTGCGAGTGAGATTGCCACGCCAAGGCTGCTCCAGCACGGGAGTAAAGCTCGAGCTGAACTGGTGGCTACCGTCTGCTGCGCTGGACCCCGCGGAGGAATATGCTGCCGACGTGCGCGTCGTGAGCGACGTCGTGATGTCGCTCAAGACCCGTGAAAAGGTTCGGCGGAGTTCTTTTCCATCTTGCGGAAAGTACGCCTTCTTGGCGGTGCCGTCCGGATTGGGTCGTCCACCCGCAGCGGCTATCTTGTTCAACGTGCAGCAAGCATTCAGGGATCGATCCGCCTCAGTCGCGGCAGCACACTGGTCGTCTGTGAGCGCCGCACAGCTCACTTCGGCGCCGCCGCCCGGGCGTACTTTGTCTAGCGCGAAACCAATGACGACAGTCTCGACGGTTTGGTCAGGGTCGTTGATCGGGTTGTGATAGAGATCCCAGGCGATCTCTTCAGGACGCTCGTAGGGGCACTTTCCATTTTCAGCGATGTTCTCACAGGACGTGCGCAAGTCGAGGTTGGGTTCACCGTCGCTCAGCAGAATAATCAGGTTTCTTCTGCACTCAGGGACTTTGGTGCTCGGGTCCTCGTACGGACCGAAGTCCGCCGGCGTCTGCGCCTGGTCCAACGGATCCTCCGAAGAGTCGCGCCAGAAATACTCGCGGGCGTCGTGGAGCAGGCCGGCGATCGGCGTCGCCCCATAGGGGCGGGTCGCCAGCAACACCTTCTGCATGAATTCATTGCGCTGGTCAGTCACTGCCCCAGTGGCCGTGGCTGGTCCGAACCCGACCATTCGTCCCTCCCAGGGGGGGGCAGCAGCGTTCCGCGCCCCGACCTCTTGAGGCTGATCAGTGAAGCACTGAGCGGGCCGTCCGGTGATCGGCAGGTCGTTCAGGAAGTAGCTCCAGGTCCCGTCCATGCCGCCCTGGTAGTCCACGCTGCCATTGTCGGCGAATCCGGTTTTGGGGTTCACATGGCTGTCAAAGGTCATCAAACCGAAACGGACCTTTTCCCTGAACACATCCAGGATGCCGTCGGGCGCCTGCGTGAATCCCGCGCACCCCGCGTGTGCGTTCAGGTTGCCGGGACGGGTCACGACGCTCGGGGCGGTGAAGGTAAAGGTGTTGAACGCCTTGTCAGGGAACGAGTACGGGTCATTCGCGTCGGGCAATACACCTGGTCCGACGGTGCAGCCATTGCTCACCACGCGATGATACGGGTTGATGTAGCCCCAGTCGTAGGGCTTGTTGCCGTCGAGCGAGTACTCGTTCACGAAGGACGCGCTCGCGCGGTCCATCCCGAAGCAGCTGTAGCCCTCGAAGCTACCAGTCATTACCTCGACTAGCTCGATCCAGCGGCTCTTCTGGTTGGTTGCGCCGGGGTCGCCGGGCGTGCAGGTAGGAAAGGTGCTGGCTTCGGCTTTCCACTCCATTGAGCCGGAGGTGTCGACAAGCATCATGACGTTAGGCATCGGCTTGTCGATATCGCCCTGTGCTTGGACGCTAGCCGCGTAGAACGACGTAGCCAAGAGGGGTAACACTGCGGAGCTGACGTGGAGTAAACGTTTCATGGGTTAGTGGACCGGGCCAAAGGTGACGTGTGAGCGCAGGGAGAAGCTGGTGTTGCAGACCCAACCATTATCGCCAGAGGCAGTGGGAGGCGGGCGCACCTGACCGGTCGCCGTGAGGAGCACCTGCATGTGCTTAAACGTATCCGCCGCGACATCTTCGCCGGCAACTGGGGTGCCCGTGCGGCCAAGATCTGTCATCTCCACGATGAACGCGCCCTCAGTCAGGCCGTGCCGATCGATACGCCCCAGCAAGTCTGGAGCGCCCTCGGTCCCGACGTTGCCAGGGAACTCCGCGTGTACACGCTCCCAGATTTCTTTGCCTTCCAGCTTGTAGCAAGAGGGGCGCGTAGGATCCATGAGGGCCGTGAGCTGACGATTAGCGCGGCAATCGTCAGTGCCCGCCGAGATGTACTGAAAATAGTGCTGCTCTTTGCCCACAAGTTCGGCGGCAACAGCCCTGCCCGCGAACTCCGCGACGTAGGTGGTCTGGGTGCCCAAGCGATTGAAGCCCGCCGCTTGATCAGCCAAGCTGGCGGCGCGCATCGAATACAGCCCGATCGCTGACAGCAGGGTGATCACCATCACCGAAATGAGCAGGGCGTTGCCTCGTTCGCGCTGGCGTCGCTGACCTCGGAGCGGGGACTGAACACTTATTGCCATGTGACCCCCATCTGATTGTGCAACGCGACTCGGGCTTGAACAGTCCTGACCCGCGCGAACGGCGCGCCGCCGCTAGCGCCAAGGCCCACGCGGAAGAGCGGGCCCGCGGGTGCGGCAATCGTTGAGGCGCGATCGGGCTCGCGCGAACGCACGCTCAGCCAAGTGTGAACGGAGCGAATCAGCTGCGGACCTCTGCCGGCGCCGAGCGAGTCCGGGAGTCCAGCCCAGTCCTCGACGGTGGCCTGTGGAACGTACTGCAGCGCGGATCCTGAACTCGGTGCGACGGTGAGGCGAAAGCGCAGATCAACCGCGTATTCCGAGACGAGCTCGGTGCTGTTCGGAACAAGCGCCCCGGTCGGTAGCAGCTCTTCGCGGACCAGCTCAGTGCGGTCGACTTCACCTTCCGGCGCCGACGCGGAGTTGTAGACGGGTCTGTACCGGTCGTCGTCGCTAAGGTTGCGAAGGTCATAGCGAATGAAGTTGACTGTGTTCATCACCGCGCCGGTTTCCTCACCCCGAAGACCGCAGCCGATTCCACTTTCGGAGCGAAAGATGAGCGCCGGCGCCGCCCCCTCAAGCGTGACGATGGGTGTGTCGCCGCCCGCGACGCTGCTAATGGTGCCGTAGTGGTGTCGTCCGCTCTTGTCGACGAGCCTGACCGCGCGTCCCGGGGGGAAGACGGTCGTGAGTAGCGCCGCTTGATCGACGTCGACCTCCGAGTACCCCAGACGCGCCATCGGGCCTGACTCCACCTGGAGGTAAATCTGGAAAGCACCGCCAGCTGCGGCGACGGCGCGAATCGGAAACGCCTCGGATGACGAATAGTTTCCTGCGAGTACCACCCGCTGCGGCGCAAGGGCGTTGGCTGCGAACAGTGCAGGCAACTCGCCGGTAGGGATGTCCTCGACCATCACGCTTGACAGGTTTCGCAGGCGGGTTGGCCAAGCGGCGTCCGTGACCGGGCTGCCGCAAACGAACGGGTCGCGCCGCACATTCGGCGACGCCAAGAAGCCCGCTCGAGCGAGATCCGCACGAAGCCGCTCGAAGCCGATGATACCCGTGACGCTGGCGTTGGCGGCGCGAAGCTCCTGTTGGTAGAGCGCCGAGGTATGTTTGGCAAACATGAACACAGCGATCGAAAGGAACAGCGCGCCGCTGAGTGACACCATCAACTCAACGAGCGTAAAGCCAGCCGTTCGGCGCATCCAAGCCCTCGATCTTCGTATGCCCATCAATCTGCCCCCAGGTGCTGGCGGACCGCCGTCGTCGCGTAGACGAAATGAAACAACTGCAGCGCGTCGTCTTGGTCCATCTCGAGTGCTGTCTTGGCGCAGACGTGTGCCGGGGGACTCCCTGCTAGGTCGAGGGCCCCTTGGACGCGCCAGTAGACGCGAACCTGGGCCCGAATCAACCCGCCGCCCCTCTTGACTGTGTTTTGCCCGTGCATCCAGGTGAGGCGAATATCGCTGCAGAAATGGGCGTCATTGGCAATATTGAGGGTTGCGACCGGGCTGCCAAGTGCGTCAAACGCAGGGCCAAACATCCTGGCAGCGTTGTATGTGGGCCGGATCCAGTTCGGGTTGACTGTATTTTCAGCACCCACCAGGCCGAGCCACACGGTCTCGTCGAAGTCGTCGGTGTCGTTCCACTGCGACGACTCAGCGGCGAGTTCATCGAGCCAAGCTTGTGCGATGTGATTGGCGATCGAGAGGTTCTTGGCGTGCTGGTTTGCTTCCAGCGTCACCTTTTGCATCGAGAACACGCCCATGATGCCGATGGTCATCACGGCCATGGCCATCATCAGCTCGACGACCGTGTAGCCCTGCTGAGGATTGGGGCGACCCATCAGAGCGTCAACCTCGAGGTCCCATTGGGAAGCACCAGGACGCGGTGCTCGCGCCCCAGCCGTGTTCCGCCGGCAGAGCGAAAGACCTCAGCGGTGTAAGCGTTATTCAGGGGCATTAGCGGCTGGGTCGCGTCGGTCCTGGTGAACGTCCTGCCCATCGGCGTATAACAGACGTCGAGGTTGGTGATCGCGGTGTCGCCGTCGTTGGCCATCGTGACGGAGATGGGGGCATCTTCCACGACCGCCGCCGGATCGAAGCCTGTGACCACTTGAAAGTCGCTGCCTGCTGTGCCGTTCCAGTTGACTTGAGTGCAGCTAGGGATCGAAAGGTCTCCGCAAGTGGCTCCGCTGTCATCGGCTGCGGCGGTCTGGATAGAACGGCGGGCTTCCAGCATCGTGTAAGCCCCGCGGGTTCCGGGAGTGAACCGCACGAGTACGGCGCTGCCGCGCCCCATCGCTCGAGTTCGCGCGATCCGGTAGAGGTCCGACACTTGGATGGCAGCCTCGTGAACCTTTCTATCGCGGAGTTGCTGGGTCACCAAAGGTAAGGCAATGGCGGTCAACACGGTGATCAGGATCACCACGGTCATCATCTCGATTAGCGTGAAACCTCGCGCGCGAAGTCGCCGCAAATCACCGATTGAACACAGCACAGCAAGGACCTACGAAGCAAAGTTCGTGCCGCCACCGCGGCCTGCAGACCAGCAACAATCAGAGGGTTTTGGGTGGAATCGGACGAGGTTGACGGAAAGCATTTCCAAAACATGAAAATGTTGCGTGGTTGGGCGGTACCGCTAGTCCTGCCGAGCCTCGCCGAGTTGCTTCTCCCAGAATAGGGCCTGGCCCACCTGCGGACTGAGTTCATAGCCCCTAAAGCCACAGGCGCTATAAGCCGCCCGCGCAACATGGTTGCCCGCCAGGACCTCAAGGGTGAGCTTGCAGCAGCCCAACGCGATCGCGATCGCCTCCACTTTATGAAGCAGCAGCTTGGATATCCCCATCCCTCTATAGGGCGTAGCCACGATGAGGTCGTGGATGTTCAGCAGGGGCTTGCAGGCAAAGGTTGAGAATCCTTCAAAACACACCACGAGCCCGGCCGGTTGATCCTCGACAAACGCCAGAATCACGTGGGCCGTCGTTCTCATGGCCAACGCTGGGGCCAAATTCGCTTTCACATCGTCTGACAGACCTTTACCTCCGCCCATCGGGTCGCGGGCGTATTCATCCATCAATTGCACCAGCGTCTCACTGTGGGAGGGTGTTCTCAGATCGGCCTCAATGATTTCGATCATCGATTCGTGCATAACACTGCAATTCTAGCCAAGCCCGCAGCGTTGCTTGCGTTGAAGTCCGAGCACTCAAACGAATTGTGAGAGGCCGTAGCGGCAACCCATGTTTCTCAAAACTGGAAGTAGATGAACTCCGCAGAGTGATCGGGCCGCATGATGAAGCAGAAGGGCAGCACCACGCCCGCTGCTGCAAGATGCAACCAAGGGTGCTTGAGGGTCCATTGGTGCTTGCGATTGGCCTCCGAAATCACGTGGTCCAGCGCGACCCACAAGAGCCCCAAGCCCACGAGCCCCACTGGCACACGTTTCGGCGCTTGCCAGCTCCACAGGCCGTCGGACACTAGCCTCAGGGTGTCCAGGCTTTGTGCGCGGAAGATCATCCAACCGATCAGCGTCAACACGAAGAATACGGGCCAGCGCACGATGTCCCAGCGGGAGAGTGTCACGCTCGGGCGCATGAACACCCGCTCCGCTACTAGCAGCGTCCCGTGGAAGGCGCCCCAAAGGACGAAGGTCCAGGACGCACCGTGCCAGAACCCGCCGAGCAGCATGGTCGCACCGAGCGCGAAGAGCATTCGGCCCTTGCCATGTTTGGAGCCACCGAGCGGCACATAGAGGTAGTCGCGCAGCCATGTCGATAGGGAGATGTGCCAGCGTCGCCAGAACTCCTGCGGGCCTCGAGCCAAGTAGGGCGAACGAAAGTTAAGAGGGAACGCAAAACCAAAGATGGCGCAGAGTGCGAGCGCCATGTCCGTGTAACCAGAGAAATCGCAGTAGATTTGTCCCGCGAACCCCGCCGTTGCGAGCCATCGATCCCCGCTGCTGAAGGCTGCAGGGTCAGCGTAAACGGCGTCGACCACTGCTCCCAAGTGGTCGGCGATGACGACCTTCTTGAATAGCCCGAACACAAACAATGGCGCTGCGCCTGCAGCTCGGTGCAGCGGTTTGGATAAAGCAGCGGTCACCTGCGGCAGGTAATCCGAGGCGCGAATGATGGGACCCGCGACCAGTTGCGGAAAGAACGACACGAACAAGGCGAAGGAGGCAAAGTTCTTTTCGGCCTGGATCTCACCTCGGTAGACATCGATTGTGTAGCTCATCGACTGAAAGGTGAAGAAGCTGATTCCGACAGGCAAGACCAGCTCAAGAAGCGGGATGTCGGCGTTGAACAGCGAGTTCAGACTGCCGATGCCGAAGTCTAAATACTTGAAGATCGCCAGTGTCCCTAGATTGACGATCAAGCTTGCGACCATCAGTTGGCGTTTGCGAGCCTGGGTCGCCCCCTCCAGACCCAGCGCAACGAAGTAGTCTAGTGTGGTCGAAAACAGGATCAGACCACAAAAGCGCCAATCCCAAGCACCGTAAAAGAGATAGCTCGCGATCAGCAGGACCCAGGTCCGCGCGCGGACGGAGGAGAACGCGAGGCTGCTTGCAGCGATCGTAACCGCGAGAAAAACGAAGAATAGTCCGTCAAAGAAGAGCATCGGCTACGGGCAGCCTTTCAATTTCGGAAACTGCCCCGTGCGAATCGCGTTGGTGAGACGCTCCGCGTAGCGCTTTGAGCCCTGCCGATTCAGGTGATCCCAGTCATCAAAGTCCGAGTTCGTATACTCATCACTATCGAACTGGTAGAGCCAGGGGACCCCTTCAGGGATGGACCAAGCCTTGACCACTTCGCACCACTTGTTCAGCTCGTCGATGCCTTTGAGCATGTCGATGTAGATCTGGGTCACCGGGGGCGTGTGCAGCACCACTATCGATCCGGCAGCGTGGGCTTCTTGTACCAAGAGGCGCAGGGCTGCCAGTTCCAGGTTGCTGGTTTCGTGAACGGACACTCCGTTGAGAAGATTTTTGTCGCGCTTTTTTCTCTCAGCCTTGACCGCGCCGGGCCGATCTAGACGGGCGTTGGGTACGCTTCCCATTGAGCCGTCTCTGCGCAAGCGCCTGCCCAGTAGTTTCGGTTTCTTGGCCCGCTCCTTCTTGGCTAGCCTTCCGTCGCTGCCTTGGCTCGTAGTTGCCACTTCCGGCGTAGCTCCGAACAAAAGTCCCGATAGCTCCTTCCGCCTTCGCTGCAGAACGAGGCGTTCAAGGGTCAAGAGCTCAGCGATTTCGCGCAGGCTGTAGCCGCGAGCCTCAGCCAAGCCGAATGGGAGAGACAGAAGCAGGGAGCCGTCTAGAAGCGCCCTGTCATGGGGGGTGCCACCCTTGGCGCCGTTGAGTACCATTGGACTCAGTTCGACCAACAAATAACGCGGCACGCAGCCACTGTTCTGAATGAAGCGCCACAACGGCAGCATGTTCGTTGCACGCTGTGATGGGAAAGCGAAGTTGAACGGCGCGCGAATGGTTTGACCGGCGCCCAGCGACTTTCCCTCGATAAAGTCGGAGCGAAGGCTGCGATCGCTGACTGACGAACCCAGCGTAACGACTTGCGGACAGTCACCGCGCGCCCTGAATACGTCCATCTTGAGGTCTGCATGTGTGCCCCCGGGGAAACGTTTACCTTCGGCGGTGCGGTGGATGTTTTGGCGCACCGTGACCTCTGCCGCCACGAGGGGCCCCAGAAGTAGCGTGCTAGCGAAGAGCACTCCGTGTGCCCTGGTGAGCCAGCCCATCCAGGCGCGCCCGGAGTTTTCGGGACCGGCCCCGGGTCGCGGGGTGGGGGAGATCGGCGAAGTCAAGACGTGTCCAGATGGGCGAGGCTGTTTAGCGTGAGGCCGCTCGGGCCTAGAGGGAGTGGTCTGATCGTTTCATGACTCCAGGGGCGCAAGTTCCGCAGCGCAGCCGCCGACGACGGGCTCACTGCGCCCACCCGCGTAGGCCTGCATGATGACCTGACCCTCGGGCGTGTTGAATCCCTCGACGCGGAGCGATTCCCCCGGCCACACGGGCTTCTTGAACTGGGCGGTCAAACTGGTGATACGGCTGGCATCGCCGCCGCAGCTTCGGAGCGTTGCCGCCCGGCACAAATAGCCAAAAGTGGCGAGCCCGTGCAGGATGGGTCCCTGCTCAAAGCCCACGCTGGCTGCGAAATCAGGATCCGCGTGCAGGGGATTGTGATCGCCGCTCAGGCGATACAACAGCGCCTGCTCCGGTGAGATTAGTTCCTCGAAGACCCAGTCCGCGTCCCGCTTCGGTGTGACGGGCGCGTCCGGACGGGGGCGCTTGTCACCGCCAAAACCCCCTTCGCCCCGGAAGATGATCTGCCACTCGGTTTCGAACAAGAGCTTTCCGCTGACGGTACTCTCAGTACGCAGAATCACTTGTGCCATCCGCTTGAGATCGTACATGGCCACGATCCGTCCTTGCGTTTCCAGCTCCGCTGCGGGCGGGATAGGTCCGTGCACTCGGATGCTTTGCCCGCCGTGAACCACCCTCTCGTAGGGGCCGCGACTGAGCTCCAGCAACTCAGCCAGCACCGGGTAGGTGGGCACGACCGCGAAGCTTGGGTAGACCTTCGGGCCCCGCTTTTCGTAGAGGTAGTCAAGCTCGTCCTTCTTGGCTCCGATCCCGAGGGCGTACAGCGCAAGCGTCTGCCAGTCGTAGCTCAAGCGGTGGACACGGGTGGTGCTGCCGACGCTGTTTGGATCAAGACTCATGGCCGGAACGCCTAGCCGCGCCCCCCCCAAGTGTCAATCGCAGCTGTCGTCAGGCGTCGGTCTTGGTTTCATGCTGGCCGAACCTCGCCACACCAAGTAAGTCCCCGATCCGGGCGGAAAGGATGAACGATCTCACTGAGCTTCTGCGCACGCTGGAGCGGAACGGGGTTTCCCTCGAGGGTTGGCTGCTGGCTTGGGCCAGACTGCTTCCAACGGTGGTGCTCGTTCCCGCATTTGGCGGGCGCTTTCTTCCTGCGTCTGCTCGAGCGGTCCTGGGTCTCAGCCTGGGGTTCACGTTGGCGCCGATGCTGGTCGTTCCCCCAAGTGGGCAGTGGCTGGCGGTTTCCGTCCTGACTGAGATGCTGCATGGCTTGCCCCTCGCGGTTTCCGTCGCTGCCCTGATGTGGGCCGCGATGATGGCAGGGGGGCTGCTGGACGATCTGCGGGGAGCCAGTCAACCTGCCCAAGGACCTTTCTCGGAAGCTTCGACCCCACTGGGCACGCTGCTTGGCTTGTTCGCTGCCATCGGATTTCTGCGCCTTGGCGGAGCTCCCCGGTTGGTTGAAGCGCTGAGCCGCGAAACAGGACCGCACACGGTTCTGGGAGCAGTCGGCAATCTCGTCTCAGCTATTGAAGTCGCGCTGGCCCTGGCGGCGCCGATGCTCGTGGCCCTCATCGTGTGGGAAGTGGCCGGCGCGCTGGTGGCCCGTTCGGCGGCCCCGGCCCACATCCAGAGCCTGCTGGCGCCGTTGCGGTCCTTGGTCGTGCTGGGGGCGCTCGCGATTTCGGCGGACGCGTTGTTTGCCCTCCTGAGCCGACTGATGGCCCGGGACCTCTAGGCCAGCTGCTGTCCGGCCCTCACACTCGCAGTACTAGCCCCGAGGCGCGGGCTGATCGTAGGGTCTAGTCGTGCCCGAGTTTCGTCTAATCATCCTCAACCTAATCCCGATGCTGCTCTCGCTGAGCGTGCACGAGTTTTCGCACGCGCTCGTGGCCGACCGACTCGGCGACCCGACTCCTCGACGTCAAGGGCGTTTGACCCTCTCTCCCCTGGCTCACTACGACGTGTTCGGCACGCTGATAGTGCCCATTGTGGCTACCCTGGTGAGCGGCTTCGCACTCATAGGATGGGCCAAACCCGTCGAGTTTGTCCCCTCTAATCTCACCCGGCGTTTGTCGATGCGTCAAGGAGCCGCCGTGGTCGCCCTGGCTGGACCGTTATCGAACCTCTTGCTGTCCGTGATCAGTGTCGCGTTGCTGGGCGTTCTCAGCCAAGTACGCCCTGAGTTGGTCGTCGGCACTGGCCTGGGAGACCTCCTGGAAGTGATGGCAATACTGAACATCGGCCTGTGCGTATTCAACCTGCTGCCGCTGCCCCCTTTGGACGGCAGTTACCTGCTGCCGAGGAGCTTCGACGACCTGAAGGCCTCGATCGCGCCGTATTCGTTCTTGATCATCTTAATTCTGCTCAACATTCCCCTCGTTCGAGAGTATTTCTTCGAGATCCCCATAGTGACTGTCCGCGGCGTCTTGGGGTCATGGTTTGGCGCGGGCTGACGCACGGCACTGCAGCTCCGAAAACAGAGCTCCCTAGATGAAGGACCAGAACAAAACCGCGGAAGATGAGCAGTCCCCCGAGGAGCGGGCGGGTGGCTATCGCGTCTTGTTGCCCTCGTTCGAGGGGCCGCTCGATCTGTTGCTGCACCTCATCAAGAAGCACGAACTGAATATCCTCGATATTCCGATCGGCTTCATCGCGAAGAAGTATGTCGAGTATCTCCGCACGATGGAGATGCTGAGCATCGACATCGCCGCCGAATACCTGGTGATGGCAGCGACCCTCGCTCACATCAAGAGTCGCTCACTGCTTCCCCCCGATCCCAGTCAGGCCGAAGACGACGACATCCTCGCAGAAGAAGAGGACCCGCGTGCTGAACTGATCCGCCGCTTGCTTGAGTACCAGAAGTACAAACTTGCGGCCGAGGAGCTGGGTGGGCGCTCGGTCCTAGGCCGGGACACGTTCACACGCGGGGCACCCAACGAAGCCGAGTTGGGGCAGGCGCCGCTGGCCCAGCTATCCCTCTTCAAGCTGGTCGATGCTTTCGAAGGCGTGCTGCAGCGCGCGAAGCTGGTTGAAGACCACCACATTGATTTCGAGCGCATTTCTGTAACGGAGCGCATCGGGCAGATCAGCGACCAGCTTCGCCTTCAGGGTCCGATGCGTTTTGACCAACTCTTCGAAGAAGACGTCTCCCGCGCCGACATGATCGTCACCTTCTTGGCCATATTGGAGATGACGAAGCTGCGCATGACCAATATTCGCCAGGATGGGCCGCTAGAGACCATTTACGTCGAGCTGTCGGTGGTCGAAGACCTGGAAGATCGCTCGGACCTCGAGTGGCCAGCTCGCGACAGCGGCACGCAGGAAGGCGACGACGGCGACGACGCCTTGAGGCGGCCCTCTGATCCAGATCCGGATGAGTTCTCCGCTGAAGGTCCCGAGGAGGCCGAGGAGCTGGGCGCTGGTGAAGGCGAGGACATGCTGCTTGAAGTAGACGAAGCCCTAGCGTTCGAGGCTGCGCCCGACTCCGATTCCGATGAAGATTCGGTCGACGAGACCTCAGCTTCGGACGCAGCGGTTGCCAAAGTATTCACGGCTGAGGTCGATGTTCCCGAACAGTCCGACCAGCAGGGGGGGCCGACCGAAAAAGAGTCTGATGAGACCGAGGAATCACTGACCGAGCGTGCAGCCGCAGCCGAATTGGAGGGCCAGGCGCTTGGGTTTTCAGAAGCTCGCCCCGAGTTTGAAACGACGAC
>JBDKJZ010000093.1:0-13114 GCA_039796375.1 Pseudomonadota bacterium | reverse complement strand
CCGTCGAAAGGCATTGCCGCGGGGTCATGATTAATTCGCGGATCTTTCATCCCTAGGTCCCAGGCTTTGTCGCGCGTGGCTTTGTCCGGCCAGACATAAAACGCGGCCACGACGGTCTCGGTCTCTTCTGCGGCGACCGCGCGAAACCAGTCCGTCACTTTGCCGCGGGGTACGTCATCGGCGATCGCTTCACAAAAGCTGACCAGCCCGAAGTCCTTCATCACGCTCGCGAAGCGAGCCGCGAGCAGGCGATACTCCTCTTCTTTGTCTTTGGGCAGTGGAAGGCAGAAAAAATCAACGTACGACATGGTTTGCTCCTGGGTAGGTGGCGCGCAGAGTATCTGTTTTTGCGAAACCCAGGGAAGATTCTTGCCAGAGGGATTCAAAGCCGTTGGCTGATCGCGGCGTCGACACTTGCTAGGGCGGGCCGACGGCGATCGAGCAAGCCCTCACCTGCGTTGGGGAGTCTGCAGTCGGTGACCGGGATGGTCGCGATTGCTACTACCTTGGCTGACGACGGATCCGCTCACCCAGAAAGAAGGGCCCAGCGAGGCGGCTATTGCCGAACAAGCCCTTCATGCCGTCCGATGCTTTCCGAAGGGCTCGGGCTCTGCTACCAACCGGGCGTGACGACGATCCTAGACGGCAAGCTGATTGGACAAGAACTGCGCGAAGACGTGGCGAAGCGCGTCGCGGCTTTCACGCTGAAGTACGGCCGCAAGCCGGGGCTGCATGTCGTGCTAGCGGGCGCAGATCCCGCGTCGGCGGTCTATGTCCGCAACAAAGAGAAGTCTGCCCACGAGGCGGGCTTTGACGGCCACGTACACCGCCTTCAAAGCGACGTCAGCCAAGAGGCGTTGCTCGGCATCGTCGAACGCCTGAACAGTGACCCAAACGTCGATGGCATCTTGGTCCAGTTGCCGCTGCCCGCGCACTTGAATGAGAGCGCCGTGCTGAAGGCCATTTCCGCCGCCAAGGACGTCGATGGTTTTCACGCGCTGAACGTTGGGGCGCTTTGGTCGAAAACGCCCGGGCTCGTGCCCTGCACGCCGCGCGGCTGCCTCTATTTGCTCAAGCGCGCTGAGGTCAAGCTCAGTGGGGCTCGCGCGCTGGTCATTGGGCGCAGCAACATCGTGGGTAAACCCGTCGCCGGGCTGCTTCTGAACGAGAGCGCGACCGTGACGATCGCCCACTCGCGTACCCAAGATTTGAAAGAGCGTTGTCTCGAAGCCGACATCATTGTCGCCGCAGTCGGAATCCCTAGGCTGGTCAAGGGCGACTGGATCAAACCCGGCGCGGCCGTCATCGACGTCGGTATGAACCGGGATGAGCATGGTAAGCTGTGCGGTGACGTTGACTTCGCTTCCGCCAAAGAGCGCGCCGGCTGCATCACCCCCGTTCCCGGAGGCGTGGGTCCGATGACGATAGCGATGCTGCTGGACAACACGCTGCTCGCAGCTGTTGCCCGCGAAGCCGCTACGGTGCGTTGATGATCTCCGACAATACGGCGTCGGCCTGTCGAAACGTCGCTTCAAGCGAGCCGTCATTGTCGATCACGTAATCGGCCCGCGCGGCTTTTTCGCTGAGAGGCAGCTGGGCGCCGATTCGGGCTAGAGCCTGTTCGCGGCTCAGACCACTGCGCCCGAGGGCGCGGGTGATCTGGGTCTCAGTGGAAGCGGCGACGAGCACGGTCGGCTGATAGCGCTGCTCTAGGTTGTTCTCAAAGAGCAGCGGAAGCTCGTAACAGGCGGTCTGGATCCCTTGGGTTTCGAGCGCGGCCAGGCGCGTCTGCAACAGAGCTGCGACGCGTGGGTGCGTGATCTTATTGAGCTGCGCGAGCGCCGAAGGATCGGCGAATACGATCGCTGCGAGCGCTGACCGATCGAGTGAGCCTTCTGCTGTCAGCACCCCAGGCCCAAACTGTTCAGCGATTTCGGCGAGCGCGGGCTGCCCGGGCGCTACGACCTCGCGCGCTAGGTCATCAGCGTCGATGACCGGCACTCGCTCTCGAAAACGTCTAGCGACCGTGCTCTTGCCCGATCCCAAACCTCCGGTCAGTCCGAATACGCGCACTCCCTCGACTTTCGCCGCGATGTGGATTTGGCGCAAGCGTGGATTTGGCGCAGGTGTGGAGCGGGTGCAAGCGTGAGCGCTGACCTTCAACTCTGGATTGGGTCGCAGGGCGGGGCGGCGGGGCGCGTCGCTTCTCAAGGCTGGGGCAAAGGTTGCGCGATGACGTCGGTTTGCCAAATCCGTAGCAATCGCGACTATCTCGCCAGCTGCCGGATCCGCTCACGCGGCAGGACAACGAGGCGCCCCAGAAGCGCGGCACAGGTTGGGGCTCGCCCGAAGCGCCTCAGCTCATGGCGGCTCCGGGGTTCACGCGTGTAGATCGGCAAGCGGGCCATCAGCGCAGTACTGAGCCTCACCAAACATGTCGATGGGATAACCCATGGCGTGAGCGAGGGTCATCAGCATGCGGTTGACCGGCGTGCCACCTGGGTAGGTGACGTAGCGACCGGTTGAAAGCGCACCACCGGCTCCACCGGCGAGAACAAACGGTATACTTTCCTTCGCGTGGCGGTTGGAGGATCCCATACATGACGTGAACGCCAGGACGCTGTTGTCCAGCATGCTGCCGTTGCCTTCGGGCGTGTCTTTGAAGCGCTTGACTAAGCCGGCGTACTGCTCGACCAACCATGTTCGGCCACGCGAGTACTGTTCGTACTTGCTCTCACCTATGCTGCTGTGAGAGCTGTCATGGTAGTGAGTGGTGCCCCCCACCCAATCCATGGTGGGACCGCCGCGCTCATGGCCGTAGTAGAGAGTGGCCACTCGCGATAGGTCGCAAGCCATGGCCGTGGTTATCAGGTCCATTTGCAGAGGGCTGGACTTGAGCATGTCCGCCCTGTTGTACTCAGCGAACGCCTCTGGCTGTGCAGGAACCGTACAGTCGTAGACCGCCCGCTGGATCTGGGCCTGGAGCTCGACGATCGACTGGTTGTGCGCCTCCAGCTTGAGCTGGTCGTCCTGGGGAAGCAGGCGCTTCAGGTTGTTCAGCTGGACCGCCACGTTGTCGAGAACACCCTTGTTGGCGTCCTTGGTGGTGTTTCGTTGGGTGGGGTCAACCTTGAAGTCTTGAAACAGGGCGGCCCAGAGCGCCGCAGGATTGGCCTCAGGGACGATCGGGCGGTTCGCACCGGCGAATGAGATGACGTGGTCCCTACCGGATTCGTTCCTGGTTCCCGCACCCACCACGAGGGAACGGACAGCTGTGGTGATCTCAGGCTGCTGTGCGATCCATTGATCGATGGAAGCGCCCTCGCCGCCGTTGAGCAACACGAGATTCCCAGCGTGACTATGGGCCGCTCCTTCCGCTGCCATGTTGTCAAGACCATCGACGATCAACATGTCGCTGCGATAGGGTTCTAGCGACTTGTAGGTCTCACTGAAGGTGAAGTCCGCTCCTGTGCCTCCACACAGCGTGTTCGCGTCGGTAGTCCAGTTGGGAAGGTTTACGATCACGATGCGCTTGGGAAAGGCGCCTCCTTGGGCTTCCGCGTCGCGGCCAAACATCGGAACGAACGGTAGAAGCGACGCTCCACCGACACTTGCCAGTAGAGACCTGCGCGACAACCTGCTCAACTTTAGTGTGTTCATCGTGCGTTCCTACTTGTTTGACGCGGGCAGCACCCGGACTGAAAAGACAGCGTGAGTCACCAAGGCCTGCAGCATGCCCCGAATTCCACCCCTGTTGGGATCGTCAGCGATTTTCGCGAACTCTTGAAACAGGCAGGCCTCAGGCTCATCTACCGAGCGGCTCAGCGCATAGCTCATCCACTGGCGCGCGTAGCAGGCTTTCGCCTCGGGCATCTGTGCGACAATTTTCGACAGCTCCACGCCACCGTTGAACTCCTTTGCGGCAGGTCCAGTTCCGCCAACGAATATGCCCTTCGCATCCACCGGCAACTCTCCGTCCATCTGACGGTAGCGGCCGATCAAGTCGTAGTTTTCGAATCCAAGGCCCACTGGATCCATGAGTTGATGGCAGCCGGAACAAGCCGGATCCGAAGCATGCCGTTCGAGCTGCTGTCGCACAGTTTCGGGCTGTCCGGTCGTATTCGGCGTCAACACAGCATCCACGCCCTTAGGCGGCTCAGGGGGCGTCTGGCACAGGACCCTATCGCGCACTGCATAACCGCGTACTGTGGGTGAGGTCCGGGCGTCTTGCGCGTGAACCGCTAGGAACGCAGCGCGGGTCAGTAGGCCCGCCCGTTCGGCTTCTGGCAGCGTGACGGAGGCTAGGCCATCGGCGCCAGGGGTCGCACCCTGGACATCATACAGGGCGGCTAGCTCCGGGCTGACCTTTGCGTTCGTGGAGAGAAACAGATCTGTGACGGTCCGCTTCTCGGCGATCGTGTCGCTGACAAATAGGCCCATTTCCTGGTTCATTGCCGCAGCTAGCGGGTTCGTGAACTCGTCTGCCGTGCGGGCGATTTGGGTGACCTCTTCCGTGCCCAGCCACTGCGCATGAAAGTGCTCAAGCATCGACAAGAACGCCGGGCTTGACATCATGCGGTCCACTTGCTGCGTACGCCCCGAGGGGGTCGCGATCGACCCATCGGCAGCAGCTGCAAAGAGCTGGTCATCGGGCATCGACTGCCACAGAAAGTAGGAGAGTCGACTGGCAAGCTCGTAGTTGTCGAGCGCGATGACCGTGCCGGGCGCGGCCGTGCTGAGGTCTTGCCCCCCGCGCTCGACCCGGTAGAGAAAGTCCGGGGACATGAGCACCGTCTGAAGGGCGAGCTCAAGTCCCCGCTCGAAGCCCACGAGCTGAACACCTAGATTGAATGAGGCCAACACGGGCTCAATGTCTTGGGGGCTGACTGGTCGTCGATAAGCCTTCGGTAACAGCGCTGCAATGAACGCCCGACCGCAGGCCGCCTCACCAAGTGCCATGCAATCCGTCGGGAGCAAACCCTGGCGGTTTTGCTTCAACGCTTCAGTCGCCAAGGTCGCGGCCGTCCGCATGTAGGCCTGGGAAGTCTCCAGCGTGGGTAGAGTCGTGGTGTTGGCCGCGAACAGACCGGTGCGTTCATCAGTCGACAAGCTGGCCGCGTGACTGGCGTCTATGCCGAGGAGATCGCGCGCCGTGTTTTGGTACTGGATTCGGCTGAGCCTCGCCATTCGGGACGGTCCGGGCGCCGCGCTCGCAGCGCTTCCACAGGGAATAGTTTCCCCGACAATTCCCCCGCCATTTACGCTGGGAACTCCGCCAGGAGTCGTGCCGGTAGGGGGCAGCGCTCCGGGGTTCGGTCCGGCATTGACACCGGGCAGCCCGCCGGTGCTATCCGCCCCAGAGGTCAAGTCCCCCGCGCAGCCACCGAGAGCTGTAATAAGCGCTACCACCACTGATACTAGCGGCGCGGATGAGGGCCTTATTAATTTGCGCATTCGGCTTCCCGATCTCTCTGGTGCACGGGTTCTTACGTACTGCAGGCGCGGCAACCGTCAGGTTTGGCGACTATCGATGGAGTCGTAGACGCACTCAGACCCCATTCGAAAACTTGTCCGAGCCGTCCGCGCGTGCGACCACACCGCCTTGTTGGCCCCAGACTAGAACGGTAGGCTGAGGAAGCTCGCAGTGCGGCTCGGCGGCCCGCACGCGCCCCGTGTCGGACAAGGGGACCTCTTTGGGAGTCGACCCCGACACAGGCCGCTCGCTGGCATCAATTCGAGCCCTCAACCCCCTTGGACGACCTCACGCTTACACCGCTGCTTTGGAGCGTCACGCAGCGGTTTGCCAAATCAGTAGCAATCGCGACTATCTCGTGAGGTGCCGGATCAGCTCACGCGGAAGGACAACGAGGCGTCCCAAAAGCGCGGGACAGGTTGGCGCTCCCTGGCACGAGTGGTCGGCTCGCATGAACGTCGCTACGCGGCGGTCGCAGCACAACGTCGCTACGCGGCGGTCGCAGCACTGGGGCCTGGTCCGGGCTCGTAGTGCACAGTCACAGGGACGCCGAGCAGCCTGCGAGCGAGCCTGCGCTCCTGCACGAGCGGCCACCAGTCGTAGAGCAGAGCTTCCAGCGGCCGCCACATCGCCACCCAGCCGATGATCACGAGCCCCTCCCGAAGAATTTGCCGCACGTGGCCCGCTGGGAGCATGAGCGTCAGCTCCGCCAGCGACAAGAACAAGACAAGCGCCGTGAGTCCGAACAGCAGAAACAGCTGCCCGCGTCGTACGTGCTGTCGAAGGAGGCGGTCCAAGCGCTCCCCCTCGTACGTGAAATGCCCGCGGACGGCATCGACGATCGTCTCAACGGGGACCTGCGGCGTCCGCTCCTCAGAGATCCAGAAGACGATCTGCACGGCGGCTTTCGGTGGTAGCTCCTGCAGTGCCGTGACGAGGTACAAGACCGCTTCCTCGTCCAGATCCCGCTCGCGAAAAGGCGCTGGATCCCGACCGTCAAAGAGCTGCTGAGCGGTCCTCAATCGGATGTCGATGCAGGTCTTGCCCGCTTCGATTCTGTAGCGCGTCGGACTTCCGATGGTCACTGGGTGACCTCGGTCGGTGTGCTACCAGGGGGGGTGAGGTCGACGAGGGTCAGGGCGCGAAAGTCATCCGTCATGCGGCAGTCCGTGATGACTGTGCACCGCCTTGGGGCTGCGGGGAATCTTTGTTACACTTTTGTGAGCGCAGCGTCTTATCCGGTCACTCTGCAGAAAAATTGTTAGCCGATGGACCGCGGCTGGTCATAGCTCGGCAGAGTAAACGGCCGGCGGCGACCAGCAAACTGCCCGCTGAGTAAAGGCGAGTCGGGTTTGGGTCGCAGAGCGGGGCGCCCTGGACGGTCGCTTCGCGCGCGGGGGCAAAGGCGCAAGCGACAATGAGGCGTGCACGTTGACAGTTCGCCCGCCTTGTGAGCTATCGTCCGATTCAAGCAGCTCCTAGGTGACGCGCTGCGCCTCCGGAAAGACACTCTCGATGAAGCTGATCTTGTTTGGCGCCACAGGTATGGTGGGGGCGGGTGTGCTGCGCGAGGCTGTAGCCGCGCCCGAGGTGGAGGCGGTCCTGTGTATTGGGCGCCGTCCTTCGGGGCTATCTCATCCGAAGGTTCGCGATCTCGTCTTGGAGGACCTGTTTGAATTCACTGCCCATGAAACCGAACTCGTCGGTTGGGACGCTTGCATCTGGGCGGTGGGTATCAGCTCGATCGGGGTGGAGGAGGCGGCCTACGCTCGAGTCACAGAGGAGCTGCCGCTGCTCTGGGCGCGCGGGTTGCTTCAGCTCAACCCGGACTCGAGCTTCTGCTATTGTTCCGCGGCGGGTGCGGGCGGCGGGTCGATGTGGGCGCGAGTTCGCCAGCGGGTTGAGAAAGGGGTCTCAACGTTACCGTTTCGCCACGTGGGTGTGGTGCGCCCGGCGTACATTCGCCCCGGGCCCGGTATCTGGAGTCAGGTGAAGCTCTACAACGTGGGAATAGCCCTGATGTCACCAATCGCTCCGCTATTGGTCCGGGCGTTTCCTTTCGCCTGCACCAGTTCCGAGCGCTTGGGACGCGCCATGCTGCGGGTCGTCTCAGGCCGCGCAGATCGTTTCATTCTCGAGTCGAGCGATATCAACCGCCTGGGCACGTAGGGAACTCACATGGCCGCTGAAGACAAACAAAAGTATTGGTTTGAGGCGAAGACCTACGTGGGGTTTGCCCTGGGCGTGGCGAGGCTGGGTCACCCTCGTCACGTTCATGGTGCTCATTGTTTTGGGGCCCCTCGTCGTTTCGGGGGAGTTCCATGTAGGTCTTTACATCCTGTGGGTAGCGTCCTTGTCGATTGTTCTGTTCTCAATCTGCTGGATCAAGGGTGAACCAGCCCCGCTGGCGCTGGGGCGAGCGGGACGACTGAGCGCGCGGGTCGCGGAAACGAGGCGTAGGGAAACACTGCGAGCTGGAGGTTGTTAGCGGCATAGCTGTGCGGCCTTTCCCCATCCGGCGCGTGAGCCATGGGACCGGAGGTGCTGGATGACCCAAGGCACGTCGCTGGCCGTGACGACATAGGCCGGATAAGTCAAACAAGATTAGAGGGATAATGCCCCCCACAGCGTACCGAGGTGGGCCGGACGGTTATGCGCTTGCTTTTCGGGCCGCCAGCGTGACACTCGACGCTGAACCGATGTCTCGTGGAGCCACGCAATCACAGCACCTTAGCGGTCTCGGTCGGAGCGCCAGGTTCACAGTCGGACTCGCGTTCTCCCTCTGTGGCGTCAGCCTAGCCGAGCCGGCGAGCGCGCTTCCGGCGTGTGACGTGCACGCACTGGGCGATCAGTGGGTGCACGTCGAGCAGCGGTTTCACGCTGGCGCGCCGATCAGCGCGGGGCCGCTCGTCACCGCCTCGGGCCATCTGTTCTTGGGGAGCCATGACGGCACACTGCATGGGCTCTCACCTGGGGGCGGGTTCTTGTGGAGCTACACGGTCGAAGGTGCGCTCGTTACGGCGTTAACCAGCGACGGCACTCGCATCTATGCGGCCAGCAGCTTCGGCAAGTTCTACGCGATCGCTGAAGACGGGGGGCCTAGGTGGGTCTTCTCAAGCCCTGTGACCCCTGATACGCCCCTGGTCTACAGCTCAAGGCGGCTTGTGTTTTTTGGGCAGCGCGATTCATTGTTCTCCGTGTCCGTTCGCGCCGGGCTGATTTGGCGGGCCGCGCTCTCGGCGCCGATCGCGGACGGACCGCTGGTGGATCTGCAGGGCAGGGCGTGGCTAGTGACTACCGATGGCCGACTTCATCGCATTCAAAGCCCCGGGGTGCGGAAGTCGTTCGTCTTGCCGAAAGCTCAGGATTACCAAATCGTAGGGCTCCCCCGGGAAGCTTTGGCGTCCCACGAGACACCGCAAGGCACGCCGATGGCCACCGCTCCTTCGGCGTCAACTCCGACCGGCTCAATCGATGGGCAGACGATCCTCGTCCGAGTCGGGCACGCGCTGCTCGGGCTCGACGTCGAGGGTCGAGAGCTTTTCCGGGTCGAAGGGGTGCAGTACGCCAGTCCCGTGACCGGGCAGGCGTGGGTGGGCGTCAGCGCTGAAAGTTCGCCCTTAAGCGCAGGCGGTCGACTTGCGGTGGCCACGCGCATTGACGACCGTACTGAGACCAGTCAGTTGGTCTGGTATCAGGGTGCGCGCCGGCATCGAGCGGTACAGCTACCGCACCGAGTTTCCGCGCCTCCGCTCGTGGACGGCGAGTTTGTGTTTGTTCCAGGCGCACAGGGCGAACTCACGGTGCAGCGAGCTTCGGACCCATACAGCTGTCAGCTGGGCGCAGCACCGCTCTTTCAGCCGGTGAAAGATCCACAGGGACGGGTTTGGATCGCCAGCGGCGATGGACGGCTGTTCGCGATTCACCGCAGCCACAGCGCTTCGCCATGAGCTTCAAACAACGCTTAGCGCGCTTACCTCCTCAACCTAAAACGTGGGGACCCGTTCCGACGACGCTTACACCGAGCGAGGATAAAGCTCCCCCAGACGCGCTCTCCGAGCTGCGGCAGCGCATGGCCGCGATCATGTCTGCTTCTCCCAAAGGCCTAGCGAACGCGCCCGAGGCGCTCGACGCAAGCGACGAACGTTCACGGGACGTCCAGGGCGTCGAGTTCCTTCCGCTCACCCCGGCTGCGAACGCACTCGGCTCGTATTGGCTCGGCCTCAAGCGTCTACCGCCCTCCGAGCAGGTGGGGCGTTTTTCCGTCAGCTGCGCGGCTGAGGTCAGCGCGGAGCGGATCGCGCTGCTCGCCCTCGATCCTAGCCTGTCCGACCTGCACCTAGAGCGCGCACTTTACCTCGACACGGAGACCACTGGGCTGAGCGGCTCCGGCGCGTACGCATTTCTCGTGGGTCTTGGGTTCTTCGTAGACGGGCAGCTGCAGGTGGAGCAGCTCTTTATCGCAGACCCAACTCAGGAGGCCGCGGCGATCGAGCACCTGAGGCAGCGGGTCGAAGAGTGCCAACTGCTCGTGAGCTTCAACGGTAAGTCGTTCGATTGGCCGCTCCTCAAAGGACGCTGCGTCATGAACCGCTTGCCCGCGCTGCCGGAGCGCCCCCACCTCGACTTGTTACACTTGGCTCGCCGTGTTCATAAGGAGCGAAAGAATCGGTGCAAGCTCACTTCGCTCGAGTGTGACGTGCTCGGGTTCGAACGTATTGGGGATATCGACGGCGCAGAGGTGTGCTCCCGCTACTTGCACTACCTCCGCAGCGGAGATGCGACCGCCCTGGACGTTGTGCTTCAGCACAATCATTGGGACGTCATCTCGATGGCTGCGCTGGTCGCGGTCTACGCGCAAGACCAACCTGATCTGACCGCGCAGGACTTCATCGGTATCGCGCAGACCTTGAAGCGCGCGCGTAGCCTGACTCAGGCGCGCGAAGCGGCCGATATTGCGATCGTTGCAGGCGCGGGCACCCAGGCCCACGCAGCGCGTGCCGAGATCCAAAAGGCCCTCGGCGATCGCCTCGCGTCGCTCCGTGACTACGAAGCGGCGCACCAAAGCGGCAGCAGCCCGAAAGTCCGGCTTGAGCTGGCTAAGCTCTATGAGCATTATGCCAAACAGCCGGGGCGCGCGCTCGCGCTGCTCGAACAGGGCACGTCCGAGGGACCCGCTGCCGCTGAACGCCGTCAAGCGCGGCTACAGCGTAAGCTGGGTGAGTGAGCGCTTCCAGCGCCAAGTGAGCCAGAACCGTCGGGGCGGGCTAGCGCTTCCCCAAGACAGCGCCAGCCCATCTCAGTCGTTTTCGTGGTCGGCCTCACTTCGACGGCCGAGTTGCCCTGTTGCCACGGCGCCATGCACCGCATTGCGACCCACCTACTTGCGAACCATCCCGACGAGCGACGCCCACAGACGCCAGCGAAGCGGTATGGCGCCCTCGGTTTCCGCCTGACTACGCTCGAAGAACACCTCCAAGGCTTCGATTTCGCCCGGATCGAGCCAGACACCGCAGCCCTCGACGCAGGTATCGATGATGATACGTGAGCAAAACGCGTACTCTCGCGCTTCCATCTCGGCGCCGCACTTCGGACAACAGATCGGCGCGCTCAAGTCAGGGTCGCTGACGTCAATGTTGTCTACGATGTGATCCGGCAGTCGTTCAAGATGCTCGTTGTGAGCATGCACGGCACTGTGCTGGATAGCTTCTAGCTCGCCCTTGTCGAGCCACATGCCGCGACACTCGCCGCAGCGGTCAACCTCGATGTTGCCTTCATACTTGATCGTTTCGAGTAACGTCTTGTCGCGCGGGCAGTGCAGAGCTGGGTTAGACATGAGTCAAAGATTACCAGGCCTTGGCACTGATTGGAATATCCAGATAGCCAACAATTCCCGGTCTTGCCCAGCCCCTAGCGGCATAGCCGCTCGTTCAAATCTGAGATCGGGAGGCCCGACTTGCGCGCAAGCCCGTGCCACGTCGCCCCAGCGCGTTTTGAGCAGGTGGCTGCGCGCGCTCGAAGCGCGGAGAAAGCGGCTGGTAGCGCCTGAGCCATTTCAGCGTCGAGCGCGGGCGCCGTTCAGGTCGCCAGTTTGGTGTTACCATTTAGCAGCAAAAAGTAGCACGCAGTCCAGCCTGGCTCCGACTGGCCGGACCCTCGAACGGCCGGTGTTCTGTCGAAGCCTTCGCGATAGCCCCAGGAGGGTTTGGCGCCGGGCCCCTCCCGGCTAAGAGGTGGCGCTCCCCGTCGCTGCGACCGCCTTGGCCGGTCGGCACTGCTGCCAGTCGCGCGGCGTGCAGCGATCCTGTGCGCCGATACCGCGGGCCGGTCGAGGCCGGATCACTGGGCTTCGCGCTGACCTGCTTCGAGCAGGTGGCTAGGACGCAATGGCCCCCGCGCCAGGCACACGACGCTCCTCGGGGCCGTAGCTTGCCCCCGCGGAGTTTGGTAAAGGCTCGCCATGGCTTACGACCACCAGAGCATTGAAGCGCGTTGGCAGCGGTATTGGGAAGAGAACGACGTGTTCCGCACCGAGCGGCGACCCGGAAAACCCAAGTATTACGTGCTCGACATGTTTCCCTATCCGTCGGGCAGCGGTCTGCATGTGGGGCACCCTGAGGGGTACACGGCGACGGATATCGTCGCGCGTTACAAGCGCATGCAAGATTTTGACGTGCTGCACCCGATGGGCTGGGACGCGTTTGGTCTCCCCGCCGAGCAGCACGCGATCAAGACCGGCACCCATCCGCAGAAGACCACCCAGGAAAACATTCAGACCTTCCGCCGGCAGCTGAAGGCGTTGGGCTTCAGTTATGACTGGTCTCGCGAGGTAGATACTACCCATCCGGACTATGTGCGCTGGACCCAGTGGATCTTCCTGCAGCTCGTCAAGCGCGGTTTGGCTTTCCAGAGCGAAGTGCCAGTGAACTGGTGCCCGGCGCTGGGCACAGTGCTGGCGAATGAGGAGGTGACCGATGGCGTCAGCGAGCGAGGCGGGCACCCGGTGGTGCGTCAGCCGCTCCGCCAGTGGCAGCTGAAGATCACGGCCTATGCCGATCGCTTGGCAACCGAGCTTTCGGGTCTGGATTGGCCAGAGACCAAGCAGAAGCAGGAGGACTGGATCGGGCGCAGCGAAGGCGCGGAGGTCGACTTCAAGGTCCTGGGCGGCGAGCAGTCGATCACTGTGTATACGACCCGGCCCGACACGTTGTTCGGCGCAACTTACATGGTGATAGCCCCCGATCACCCGTTGACGCTAGCGATTTGTAGCGCTGAGCAGCGCGCGGCAGTGGTGGCCTACGCTGAAGCCGCCGCGCGTAAGAGCGATATGGAGCGCACCGCGGTGGTCAAAGTCAAGAGTGGAGTGTTCACCGGCGCCTATGCAATGAACCCCGTGAACGATACGCGCTTGCCGATTTACACGGCAGACTATGTGCTCGGAAGCTACGGCACCGGGGCGATCATGGCCGTGCCAGCTCACGACCTCCGCGACTACGAGTTCGCGAAACAATCGGGAGCCCAGACGGCAGTCTTTCTGAGGCACTAGACGCGCCTTTCAGTGAGGCCGGGGTCGCGGTGCGTTCCGGATCGTTTGATGGTTTGGCGACTGAGGACTTCAAAGCGCAGATGCTCGCTCACCTG